>JAJPHQ010000037.1 GCA_021325195.1 Gammaproteobacteria bacterium
AGTCGAATCTCCGGAAGCGGCCCTCCCTGGCCGCACTTTTCAACAAGCGCGGTTCTATCCGGCTTGCCGGGTTGCCACTCTCCAGCGCGTGCCCTGCGGGCCGTCCTCGATCGCGACGCCCATCGCCGCCAGTTCCTCGCGGATTGCGTCGGCGCGCGCGAAGTCGCGCGCGGCGCGCGCGGCGCGGCGTGCCTCGATCAGGCTTTCGACCTTCGCGCTGTCGATGTCCGCGCCTGCGCGTTGCCGGAACCATGCTTCCGGGTCCTGCTGCAGCAGGCCGAGCCATCTGCCGCAGGCCAGCAGCGCGCCCTTGGCATTGCGTTGCGCCTCCGGCGAAACGGCACGGCGCGCTTCGTCGGCCCGCCGTGCCAGCGCGGCGAAGGCTTCGGGGGTGTTCAAGTCATCGCACAGTGCGGCTTCGACCTCGTTTGCGGCATCGCCGAACGCCGGATCGACGCCCGCGAGATCGCGCAGCACGCCGTACCAGCCGTCCAGCGTGGCGCGCGCCTGCTTCAGCGCCGCGTCGGACCAGTCCAGCGGCTGGCGGTAGTGCGCCTTCAGCAGCAGGAAACGCAGCACTTCCGGCGGATGCTTCTGCAGCAGTTCGTGCAACTGCAGGACATTGCCCAGCGACTTCGACATCTTGCGGCCTTCGAAGGTGAGCATGCCGTTGTGCAGCCAGAAGCGCGCGAACGTCTTGCCGCCGTGCGCGCAGGTGGATTGCGCGATCTCGTTCTCGTGGTGCGGACACACCAGATCCACGCCGCCCGCGTGGATGTCGATGGTGTCGCCCAGGTGCGCCGCGGCCATCGCCGAGCATTCGATGTGCCAGCCGGGGCGGCCGCGTCCCCAGGGGCTGTCCCATCCCGGCAGTTCCGGCGTGGAAGGTTTCCAGAGCACGAAGTCGGCGGGGTTTTTCTTGTACGGCGCCACTTCCACGCGCGCGCCGGCGAGCAGCTCGCCGGTCGAACGTCCCGACAGCCTGCCGTAGTCGGGGAAGCTGGCCACGTTGAACAGCACATGGCCTTCCGCGGCATAGGCATGACCACTCGCGATCAGCGCCTCGCACATTGCGATGATTTCGCCGATGTGCGCGGTGGCCGCCGGTTCGACATCGGGCGCATCGGCGCCCAGTTTCGCCATGTCTTCGCGGAAGGCGGCGGCGTAACGATCGGTGACCGCAGCGATCGGCACGCCGGCCGCGACCGCCGCGGCGTTGATCTTGTCGTCCACGTCGGTGATGTTGCGGGCGTAGATCACCTGCGGGTAACGCCGCCGGAGCAGCCGCGCCAGCAGGCCGAACACCACGTAGGGCCGGGCGTTGCCGATGTGGACGTAGTGATAGACCGTCGGCCCGCACACGTACATGGTCACCCGCCCGGGATCGAGCGGCGCGAACGGCTCGACCCGGCGGGTCAGCGAGTTGTACAGGCGCAGGGACATCGGGGATGGGCCGGTGCGGGAACCGTCTGAAAGTTTCGGGATTTTATCAGTTTGCGGCGGCTTCCTTACGCGCCGATTCAGCCTGTCTCTGCTGGAATGGCGCCATCCATCGGGGCGGCGGCAGGTTTCCGCCGGTTCGGAGCGTGCCATGTTGAAATCGCTGATGTTCCCCCTGCTGATGGGCATCGCCGCCACCGCGGCGGCCCAGGCTTACCCGCCGCCGCCTCCGCCTCCGGACAACGGCGGCAACGTCCACTACGGCTGGGCGGACGTGCTGCGCGTGGACCCGGTGTACGCCACGGTGGCCGGTCCGCCTCCGCAGCAGTGCTACCAGCAGCAGGTCGTGACGCAGGACCATGATCACACGGGCGGCACCGTGCTGGGCGCGATCGTGGGCGGCGTGCTGGGCCACACCATCGGCAAGGGCGACGGACGCACCGCCGCAACCGTGGCCGGCGCGGTGGCCGGCGGCGCGATCGGCAATCGCGTGTCGGCGGCCAACGACCGCACCTACGTCGATCCGCAGACCGTGTGCCATCCGGTGGACAATTACGCGCCGCAGCAGCGCATCGTCGCCTACGATGTCGAATACCGCTATCGCGGCGACGTGTACGTTTCGCGGCTGGGTTTCGATCCCGGCGAACGGCTGCGCGTCAGGATCAGCGTGGCGCCCGCCGAATGACGGTTGCGCGGCTGCCGTGTTCCATGCGAGGATGCGCACCGATTCGCGAGCCCGTGACATGACGACGTTCCGCGCCGAATTCCCCATGGTCCTGACCTGCGCCCGGATGGCCGCAGGGATGACCTCGCGCGCGCGCCGACCGGAAATCCGACATTCCGCCGGGTAGGCAGTCGCGCGCATTCGTTTGATTCGACGAAAAACCCGGCCGGTGTGCCGGGTTTTTGTTTTTCGTTTCTTGCATCGACCGCCACAGCCAGGGAATGGCCGGGATCCGGTTTCAGGGATGGGAAAGCAGGCAGCCCCATGACGCTTCGACATTTCATCACCACCCAGGACTGGAGCCGCGCCGAGATCGACGCGCTGCTGGAACAAGCCGCCGCCTTCAAGCGCGACACGATGCGCGCTCCTGCGCAGAAAGCCGTCATCCCTGGCGGCACTTTTCGACAGGACGCGCCACTCGTCGGCAAAACCATCGCGCTGCTGTTCTTCAACCCCTCGATGCGCACCCGCACCAGTTTCGAACTGGGCGCATTCCAGTTGGGTGGCCACGCCATCGTGTTGTCGCCCGGCAAGGATGCGTGGCCGATCGAGTTCGAGCCCGGCGCGGTGATGGACGGCGAGGCCGAGGAGCACGTGGCGGAAGTCGCACGGGTGCTGTCGCGCTACGTCGATCTGATCGCGGTGCGCGCGTTCCCGAAGTTCAAGGACTGGTCGGTCGACCGCGAGGACCGCGTGATCAAGGCGTTCGCGCGCTACGCCACGGTGCCGGTGATCAACATGGAAACCATCACGCACCCCTGCCAGGAACTTGCGCACGCGCTGGCGCTGCGCGAACACCTCGGTGAGTTGCGCGGAAAGAAATACGTGCTGACCTGGACGTACCACCCGAAACCGCTCAACACCGCGGTCGCCAATTCCGCGTTGCTGATCGCGACGAAGATGGGCATGGACGTCACGCTGTTGTGCCCGACGCCCGACTACGTGCTGGACGAGCGCTACATGGCTTTCGGTGAAGCGAACGCCCGCGAAAACGGTGGTTCGCTACGGGTGACCCACGACATCGGGGACGCCTACCGCGGCGCCGACGCGGTGTACGCGAAAAGCTGGGGCGCGCTGCCGTATTTCGGGCACTGGGATGAAGAGAAACCCATCCGCGATGTGCATCGGCACTTCATCGTGGACGAAGCCAAGATGGCGTTGACGAACCATGCGGTGTTCAGCCATTGCCTGCCGCTGCGCCGCAACGTCAAGGCCACCGACGCGGTGATGGATGCGCCGTACTGCATCGCGATCGACGAGGCCGAGAACCGCCTGCACGTGCAGAAGGCGGTGATGGCGACGTTGGCTGCACAAACCGCTGCGGAGAAACCAGCGTGACGGGCCATCAACATCACTACCAGGTCGACGTGGAATGGATGGGCAATCGCGGGACCGGCACGGATGGGTATCGCAACTACGGCCGCGAGCACGTGATCCGGATCGACGGCAAGCCCGACATCATGGGGTCGTCCGATCCGGCGTTTCGCGGTGACGCGACGAAGCACAATCCCGAGGAGATGCTGGTGGCCGCGCTGTCCACCTGTCACATGCTGGCCTATCTGCACGTCGCCACGCTCGCGGGCGTGGTGGTGACGGCTTACACCGACGCCGCGGAAGGCACGATGGCAACGCAAGGCAAAGGCGGTCACTTCACCGAAGTGGTGTTGCGTCCGGTGGTGACGATCTCGTCCGGGAGCGACCCCGCCAAGGCTCAAGCGGCGCACGACGACGCACACCACGCCTGTTTTATCGCCGCGTCCGTCAATTTTCCGGTGCGTTGCGAACCGCGCGTCGTGGTTGAGAAGCCGGGACTTGGGACTCGGGACCCGGGACTCGGTTGAAGCCAAGCCGCGCCGGCAACGTTCTCCATGACCATCAATTGCCCAGGAAACCACATGTCATCACAAGCTGCTTCCGCGGGTCCCGAGTCCCGAGAAACTCGCCGCTCCTGCGGCTCGCCCTCCGGGCCGGCTTCGCCGTTCGCTTCGGCATCCTGCCTTCGCAGTTCGAGTCCCGCAAGCAAGGACATCGTGCTTGCTTTCAGCGGTGGTCTCGACACCAGCTTCTGCGTGCCGTATTTGCAGGAACGCGGCTGGCGCGTGCATACCGTGTTCGCCGACACCGGCGGCGTGGGCGCGGAAGAGCGCGCGTACATCGAATCGCGTGCACATGAACTTGGTGTCGCCTCGCACATCACCGTCGATGGCGGTCCCGCGCTGTGGGAGCACTTCGTCAGGCCGTTCGTGTGGGCGGGCGAGGGTTACCAGGGCCAGTATCCGCTGCTGGTTTCGGATCGTTACCTGATCGTGGAAGCGGCGATCAAGCGCGCGGCCGAACTCGGCACCCGCGCGATCGCGCACGGCTGCACCGGCATGGGCAACGACCAGGTGCGGTTCGACCTCGCGGTGAAGGCGCTGGGCGATTACGAGATCGTCGCGCCGATCCGCGAGATCCAGAAGGAACACACCGCGGTGCGCGCATACGAGCAGGAATACCTGAAGCAGCGCGGCTTCGAGGTGCGCGCCAAACAGCAGGCCTACACCATCAACGAAAACCTGCTGGGCGTCACGCTGTCGGGCGGCGAGATCGACCGCTGGGAGGCGCCGGGCGAAGGCGCACGCGGCTGGTGCCGGCCCCGTTCCGAATGGCCGTCCGAACCCCTGCGGGTGAAGGTCGGATTCGTCGGTGGCGAGGCGAAAACGCTGGATAGCGAGCGCGTCGCGGGCCACATGCTGCTGGCTAGGCTGAATCACCAGTTCGCGCAGTACGGTGTGGGCCGCGGCAGCTACACCGGCGACACCACCATCGGACTGAAGGGCCGGATCGTGTACGAAGCGCCGGGGCTGGTCGCGCTGCTGACCGCACATCGGGCGCTGGAAGAAGCGGTGCTGAGCAAGCAGCAGAACCGCTTCAAGCCCGAGGTCGCGCGCAAGTGGGTGGAGCTGGTGTACGAGGGCTTTTTCCACGATCCGCTGAAGACCGATCTGGAGGCGTTCCTCGCGTCCAGCCAGCGTTGCGTCAATGGCGAGGTGACCCTGGAAACCTGCGGCGGCCGCGTCGATGCGGTGGCCGTCACGTCGAAACACATCCTCAGCGCCAGGGGCGCGACCTACGCCCAGACCGCCGACTGGGGCGTGGCCGAGGCCGAGGGTTTCATCAAGCTGTACGGGATGAGTTCGACGCTGTGGGCCGAGGTCAACCGCAAATGAAGCGGGACTCGGACTGCGAAGGCAGGATGCCGAAGCGAACGGCGAAGTCGGCCCGGAGGGCGGGCCGCAGGAGCGGCGAGTTTCTCGGGACCCGGGACCCGGCATTGCTCGAGGCGACACTGGTCCATTTGCGTGCGCTGGTCGGGTTCGACACGCGCAATCCGCCGCGCGCGATCGGCACGGGCGGCATCTTCGATTACCTGCGGGCGCAGTTGCCGGGCTTCCACGTGCGCGTGACCGACCATGGCGCAGGCGCGGTGTCGTTGTTCGCCGTGCGGGGAAAACCGAAGCTGCTGTTCAACGTGCACCTCGACACCGTGCCGGACTCGCCGCAGTGGAGTGCCAGCCCGTTCGAACTGCGCGTGACCACGGATCGCGCGATCGGTTTGGGCGCCTGCGACATCAAGGGCGCGGCGGCCGGCTTGCTGGCGGTGGCCAACGCATCGAGCGGCGACATGGCGTTGCTGTTCACTTCAGACGAGGAAGGCGCCGATCCGCGCTGTGTTCGCACGTTTTTGGATGCTTTTCTCCCTCTCCCTTCGGGAGAGGGTCGGGGTGAGGGTACGCGCGGAGCGGAGCATTTCCGCAATGCCGAACCCTCACCCCAGCGCTGCGCGCTCGGCGCTACGCACCGCCTCTCCCGGGGGGAGAGGGGCTTTCAAGCCGTCATCGTCGCCGAACCCACCCGCTGTCGGGCGGTGCTCGCGCATCGCGGCATCCAGTCGGTGCGCGTGCGTTTCGAAGGCCGCGCGGGACATGCATCGGGCGAGCAGAAGCCGTCCGACAACGCCCTGCATCAGGCCGTGCGCTGGAGCACCGCCGCGCTGGATTTCGCCGAGTCGCAGTCCAAGGAGAGCTTCGGCGGATTGCACGGCCTGCGCTTCAACATCGGCCGCATCGAGGGCGGCATCAAGGCCAACATGATCGCGCCGGAGGCGGAACTGCGTTTCGGGATCCGGCCGCTGCCGTCCATGGACATGGACGGATTGCTGGAACGTTTCCGCACCCTGGTGGAGCCCGCGCCCGCGGCGTTCGAGGAAACGTTTCGCGGTTCACCGCTGCCTGCCGACGCGGCCCGCGCGGAATTGCACAGACGCGATGCGCACGGGCTTGCGGAGGGGCTGGGGATCCCTGTCGGCGACGCGGTCGATTTCTGGACCGAGGCCGCACTGTTCTCGCAAGCCGGATACACCACGTTCGTGTACGGTCCGGGTGACATCGCGCAGGCGCACGGCGCGGACGAATGGGTCGAGCTTGCGCAGTTGCATCGCTACACGGCATCGGTTTTGCGGATCGTCGGGGGCGGCCTGCATGAACGCTGAAATCGACACGCGCAAGACCATCGTGCGGTTGCTGTCGGCGATGGGCAGCGCGCGCGAAATCCAGCAGTACCTGAAGCGCTTTTCGCAACTGGATGCGCGGCGTTTCGCCGTCGTCAAGGTGGCGGCGCGGTGCTGCGCGACGATTTGACCGAACTGGCCTCGTCGCTGACCTTCCTGCAGCGCGTGGGCCTGACCCCGATCGTGGTGCACGGCGCCGGTCCGCAGCTCGACAAGGAACTGGAAGCCGCGGGGATCGAAAAAAGGACCGTCAACGGCCTGCGCGTGACGCCGCCTCAGGCGCTGGGCATCGTGCGTCGCGTGTTTCACCAGCAGAACCTCGCGCTGGTCGATGCGCTGCACGCGATGGACACGCGCGCGACGTCGGTCGTTTCCGGCGTTTTCACCGCGAGCTTTCTGGATCGGGAGAACTGCGGGCTGGTCGGCAGGATCGAACGCATCGAGCTCGCGCCCATCGACGCCAGCCTGCGCGCGGGCTCGATTCCGGTGATCGCCAGCCTCGGCGAAACCGAGGAAGGCCAGATCCTCAACATCAACGCCGATTTTGCGGCCAACGAGCTGGTGAGGGTGCTGCAACCTTACAAGATCGTGTACCTGACCGGCACCGGCGGCCTGCTGGACGGCGAGGGCAAGGTGATCGACTCGATCAATCTTTCCACCGAATACGAGCCGTTGATGGCGCAGCCGTGGGTCACGGGCGGCATGCGCCTGAAGCTGGAACAGATCGCGGACCTCCTGCGCGACCTGCCGCCGACCTCGTCGGTGTCGATCACGCGGCCCGCGGAACTGGCGCGCGAGCTGTTCACCCACAAGGGTTCCGGCACGCTGGTACGGCGCGGCGAGAAGGTGCTGCGCTTCGAATCGTGGGACGGCGTGGATCGCGAGCGTTTGCGCGCGTTGATCGAATCGGGCTTCGCACCGCGCCGGCTGGTGGCGGACTATTTCGAGCGGACGCGGCCGCACCGTATTTACGTCAGCGAGAATTACCGCGCGGCGATGATCCTGACGCTGGAGGACGGCCTGCCGTACCTCGACAAGTTCGCGGTGCTGGACGAGGCGCAGGGCGAGGGCCTGGGCCGCGCGGTGTGGCAGGTGATGCGCGCCGAAACCCCGCGGATGTTCTGGCGTTCGCGCCACGGCAATCGCGTGAACGCGTTCTACCACGAGCAATCCGACGGCTGTTTCAAGCTGGATGGTTTCAGGGTGTTCTGGTACGGACTGGATGGCGATTTCGCGCTGATCGCGCGATGTGTCGAGCACTGCGCGCAACGGGCGCCGACACTGGTGGCTGCAGATGGATAAGCGAACGATTGGCATCGTCGGCGCACGCGGCCACACGGGGGCCGAGCTGATCCGGCTGATCGCCGCGCATCCCGCGCTGGAACTCGCCTTCGTGTCCTCGCGCGAGCTCGACGGCCAGCGCGTCGCCGCGCACAACGATGCGTATCACGGCGAACTGCGTTACGAGAACCTCGACCCCGCAGCCGTGGCCGCGAAGCGTGCGGACATCGTGATCCTGGCGCTCCCCAACGGGAAGGCTGCGCCCTTCGTGTCGGCCATCGATGCGGTCGCGCCTGACGCGCTGGTGGTCGATCTTTCCGCCGATCACCGTTTCGACGACAACTGGTACTACGGCCTGCCGGAACTGACGCGTGACAATTGGCGCGACGAGCGCCGGATCAGCAACCCCGGCTGCTATGCCACCGCGATCGAATTGTCCGTCGCGCCGCTCAAGGATCTGCTGGCCGCGCCGCCGGTGTGTTTCGGCGTATCCGGATACTCCGGCGCGGGCACCACGCCATCGGACAGGAACGATCCGGAAAAGCTGCGCGACAACCTGATGCCCTACGCGCTGACCGGTCACCTGCACGAAAAGGAAGCGTCGTTCCATCTGGGCGTGCCGGTGGAGTTCATGCCACACGTCGCGCCGCATTTCCGCGGACTCACCGTCACCACCAACCTGTATCTTTCGCGTGCGTTGAAACGCGATGAGACGATTGCGCATTTCCGCGACGCCTACGATGGCGAGAAACTGGTTCGCATCGTGGACGACCCGCCATGGGTGAGCCGCATCGCGGGGCGGCACCATGCCGAGATCGGCGGTTTCGCGATGTCGGCCGACGGCAAACGCGTGGTGATCGTCGCCACGCTGGACAATCTGCTGAAAGGTGCGGCCACGCAGGCGATGCAGAACATCAATCGCGCGATCGGCGTGGACGAATGCACGGCGATTCCGCCGGATTGAAGGGCAACGAACCATGACCCAACCGCTCTGGCAAAAATCGGACAGCAGGATCGATGCGAAGATCATGCGCTTTCTTGCCGGCGACGACGTGTTGCTGGACCGCGAATTTTTCCTGCACGACATCGCGGCCAGCAAGGCGTACGTCGAAGGTCTCGCGAACATCGGCGTGCTGAATGCGGACGAGTCCACCGCGCTGAAGCGCGAGCTGGATGCGCTGGCGGAGGATTTCCGCAACGGCCGTTTCGTGCTGGACGAGCGCTTCGAGGACGGCCATTCCGCGATCGAGGCGCGCCTGACCGAACGCTTGGGCGACACCGGTCGCAAGGTTCATACCGGTCGCAGCCGCAACGACCAGATCCTGGTCGCCACGCGGCTTTGGCTGAAGGAAAAACTCGCGGCGCTGGAGACGCGTTGCAAGACGATTGCGCGCGTGTGCTTGGATCGCGCCGCAAGGGAATCGCTGCCCCTGCCGGGCTACACGCACCTGCAGCGCGCGGTGGTGTCGTCGACCGCGATGTGGTTCGCCGGTTTCGCCGAAGGGTTTATCGACGATGCCTGGCGCGCGCGCGGCACGCGCGAGTTGATCGACGCCAATCCTCTGGGCACGGCGGCCGGTTTCGGCGTGAACCTGAAACTGGATCGCGGTCACACCACGCACGCGCTCGGCTTCGCGCGCATGCAGGTCAGCCCGGTCTATGCGCAGCTTTCGCGCGGCAAGTACGAAATGGCGGTGCTGGAAGCGATCGGCGGCGCGCTGCTGGACGTGCGCAGACTGGCCTGGGATCTGTCGCTCTTCACCACCGCGGAATTCAACTTCGTGAAACTGCCGCCGGAATACACCACCGGCTCCTCGATCATGCCCAACAAGCGCAACCCGGACGTGATCGAATTGCTGCGCGCGAGCTATGCATGCGTAGCCGCCGCGCGCACCGAAATCGAGCAGTTGCTGTCGCTGCCGTCGGGTTACCAGCGTGACCTGCAGTTCAGCAAGGGTGCGATCTTCCACGGCGTGCACCGCGGGTTGATGGCGCTTGAATTGATTCCCGATCTGCTTGTGCGCATGCAGTGGAACGAAGCCGCGATGCGCGCCGCGATCGAGCCATCGATGTACGCGACCGACGCCGCGATCGAGCAAGCTGCAGCGGGCGTGCCGTTCCGCGACGCCTATCGAGCCGCTGCGGATGCCGCAAAGGCGGCAGGGCAGGGTCGCACACCGGAACAAAGCCTCGCCGCGCGCGTGTCACCCGGCGCGCACGCCGATCTGCGGTTGAACGAATTGCGCGATCGGCTGGCAGCGTTCGATCCATGAAAAGCAACGACGTGAAAACAGTCAGCACAAACGACGCCGAACATTACAACTGGGGCGATGCCTGCGACGGCTGGCATTTGTTGAAGGGCGATGACCTCAGCGTGATCGAGGAACGCATGCCGCCGGGAACGGCGGAGCAGCGGCACTACCATCAGCGTTCACGCCAATTTTTCTATGTGCTCGAAGGCGTGGCCACGCTGGAACTGGACGGCGAAGTCCACACGCTGCGACGCGGTGAAGGCTTGCACGTGCCACCTGGTGCCGCGCACCAGATGCGCAACGACGGAGCTTTCGATGTACGGTTCATGGTGGTTTCAGCGCCGCGGAGCCACGGCGACCGCATCGCCGCGCCGCTGGTTCGATCAGGCGTGGAGTAACGGTCGCCGGTGCGATATCAATGGGATGCGCTCGCGGTATTCGCTACCCCTTTCAGATAACGATCGAACCACGCCACCGTGCGCTGCAGCGCGTCGATCTGGTTTTCGCGTTTGGTGAAGCCGTGGCCTTCGTCGGGGTAGTAGTGCGCCTCGACGGTGCGGCCGGCGCCCTTCAGGATCGATACGACCTGTTCGGCTTCCTCTTTCGGCACGCGGATGTCGTTGTCGCCCTGCAGCACAAGCAGCGGCGCTTTCGCGTTCTTGATGTAGGTGATCGGCGAATCGGCCTCGTAGATTTTCCGGTCCTTCACCGGATCGCCCAGCAGCGACATCTCGTATTGACGCAGGAACGGGTCCTCGTGCTTCAGCATGGTCAGCCAGTTGATGATGCCGTATTCCTCCACCGCGGCGGCCCACACGTCGGGCGTCTTGCCGATCGCCATCAGCGTCATGTAGCCGCCGTAGGAGCCGCCGGTGATGCCGATCTTCTTCGGGTTCACGTAGCCGGTCGCGGCCATAAACTTCGCCGCGTACACCTCGTCTTGCAGGTCACCGCCGCCCAGATCCTTGACGTTGGCCTTCTGGAAGGCCATGCCGTAACCGGTCGAACCACGCACGTTGGGCGCGATCACGGCGTAGCCGCGCGAGGCCAGTGCCAGCGCGGTGCGGTTGAAGCTGTCCACGGTCTGTCCGGTCGGGCCGCCGTGCGGCAGCACCACGCCGGGCGCGGAACCGTCGCGTTTCAGGTTCGCCGGCATCCACAGGAACGCGCTGATGATGGTGCCGTCGAAGCTCTTGTAATGCACCAGTTGCGAGTGCGGCAGCGCCTCCGGCCTGATGCTCGGCAGCGCGGAATGCGTGAGCTGACGCGGTGATCCGCCCGCGACGGGATAGATCCAGTAATCGGCGGGTTCGCTGGAACTCTGGTGCGAAACGAGCAACCGCGAACCGTCGCCCGAAAACGGCGTGGGATTGCCGTCGAGCGCATTCAATCCGTCCGGCAGCGCGAGCTTCCGCGATTTCCCGGCAGCGATGTCGTAGAGATAAATGTCGCTGCGTCCATCGGCATTGATGGTGTAAAGCACCTGTTTGCCGTCGGGCGAGAAATTGCCGGCCGTGGATTCCCAGGGATCCTTGGTGAGCCAGCGATAGACGTGCTTGTCGATGTCGTAGAGCGCGGCGCGGTTGGTGCCGCCTTCGGCATTCGAGGACACCGCGAGCCAGCGTCCATCCGGCGACACCGCGCTGGCCGTGATCAGCACCTGCCCCTGGTGCGGCGTCAGCTCCGTCGCCTTGCCGGTGGCCGTGTCGATGCGCCACGCGCTGGCGTCGGTGAAAGCGGCATTGACGCGGTTGGCATACACGCTGCGGCCGTCATGACTCCATGCCACCACCTGCCACAGGTGATCCTTGCTCGCCTCGTGCGTCAGCCGGCGGATCGCGTGCGTCTTCCAGTCGAGCAGGGCGATGTCGGTGACCGAGGCGGTCTTCGGCTTGATGTTGAAGGCGAGGGTCTTGCCGTCCGGCGAGAACAGCGCGCCCGTGTTCGAGACGTCGGGTTGCGGCGTCAGATCGAGCGGCTGGCCGCCGTCCGCGGGCACGGCGTACAGCCTGAACTGCTCGTTGCCGCCCTGATCGGATTCATACACGATCCACTTGCCGTCCGGCGACCAGGTCGCGCCGTATTCGCGGTCGTTCGAGCGCGTCATCTGCACGGCCGAACCCTTGGCGAGCGGGATCTTCCAGAGGTTGTAGCGGCCGGTGATGTTGGTGGAGATCACGACGTCGCGGCCGTCCGGCGACCACGCCGCACCGGCCACACCGTGCGTGAAGAACAGGTCGCGGACAGGCACCGGATGCGCGGCGGGATTGTCCGCCGAGCGGATCGAGGCGGGGTCGGTCAGCGCGCGTTCCGGAGCGGGAACGGCGCCGAACAGGGGGAAGGAAACGAAGACCAGCGCAACCGCGAGCCAGCGCATGAGGGCGTCCTCCTTCGGTCGAAGGAGGACAGCCTACACCCGGCGGTTTTCGCGGACAGGGCTGGAAGTCATGCGCGGCGTTCCGCCAGCGCGGTTTGTCAGAACGACATGAAATACCCGCCGTTCACCGGAATGTTGGCGCCGGTGATGAAACCGGCGTCGTCGGCGGTGAGGAAAGCGACGGTGCGGGCGATTTCCGAGGGTTCGCCCAGCCGTCCGACCGGGATCTGCGCGATGATCTGCGCGCGGATGTCTTCCGGCACCTTCATCACCATCTCGGTCTTGCAGTAACCGGGCGAGACACTGTTGACGGTCACGCCCTTCTTCGCGACCTCGCGCGCCAGCGCCATCGTGAAGCCGTGCATGCCGGCCTTGGCGGCGGAGTAGTTGGTCTGGCCGAACTGGCCGGTCTGGCCGTTGACGGAGGAGATGTTGACGATCCGGCCGAAGCCGCGCGCGGTCATGCCGTCCACCACGTTGCGGCACATGTTGAACACGCCGTCGAGGTTGACGTGCATCAGGTCGTTCCACTGCGCCTCGGTCATCTTGCGCAGCGAGACATCGCGGGTGATGCCGGCGGCGTTGACCACGATGTCCACGCTGCCGAACCTGCCTTCGACGCGCTTGGCCAGATCGGCGCATTGCTCGAAGCTGGAAACATCGACCGGCTCGAACCGGATGCTGCCGTCGTATTCGCGGGTCTCCGCGCGGAAGGCTTCGAGCCGGTCTTCGCGGCTGGCGAGGTCGGCGGCGATCACCTGCCGTCCGTCGCGCGCGAGATGCTTGCAGATCTCGGTACCCAGCCCGCCGATGCCGCCGGTCACGACGGCTACACGTTTCGTCATCGAATTGTTCCTCGAAAGGGTGAAGGGCTGCCGGGGCCGTCGTCCATGTCCGGCAAGCCGGCGGCCACTGCTCGAGCCTCGCGATCCGGCGCGGTCGCGAAAAATTCCGCACAGCGCCATGTGCTGCGCCGCAGCAATCGCGGGATGTTAGGCAGCGCCCGGTGGCGTGTCAACGCCGTTTGCGGGCGGTCTTGTCGCCTTCGCCGGAGTCGGCCGGCGGAGGCTTGACGGTATCGGCCTGCATGGACTTCCACAGCTCCAGGTTGCGCTCGGTGATCTCGTTCAGCATCGACCACGGCGTCTGTCCGAGCAGGTTGTTCAATTGCGCGCGGAACTTGTGCTGCTGGTCCAGGAAGATCTTCAGGCTGTTCTCAAGGTAACCGCCCACGAAGCCCTGCATGGCGTCGCCGTAGAAGCGGATGATCTGCGAGAGCAGATTGGTGGAGAAGATCGGCTGGCCGTGCTGTTCGTGCTCGGCGATGATCTGCAGGAGCACCGGACGGGTCAGGTCCTCGTCGGTGCGGGCGTCGCGCACCTCGAACGGTTCGCCGGCCAGCACCAGTTGCCGCACTTCCTCCAGCGTGATGTAGCTGGAAATGCGAGTGTCGTACAGCCGGCGGTTCGGGTACTTCTTGATGACGCGCTGTGGTGCCATGCCGCAAAGCTAGCACGGCATGCCGCGGCGCACCAGCGAAGGGTTCGCGCTTTCCGGCCCGGAAACGGCAGCGCGGCGTCACGCTCCGGGTGGTGGGTTGCCGTCCTCGCCGCGGAGGGTGCCGGTCGGCAGCACCACCTGACCGTGGGTCTGGTTGATCAGCTCGGCTCCGGCCAGGTAGATGCCGACGATCGCGGTGATCAGCCCCAGATAACCACCCAGCGTGGTCAGCACGTCCAGGCGCGTCCACCCCGACAGCGCCAGTGCCAGCAGCGTCAGCCACAGCCCCAGCGTGAACAGCATCCGCGCGGCGCCGGCCCTGAACGCGGCGATCCACGCGGAGAAGGCCACCACCGCCCACACCACGTGGTACCAGCCGAGGAAGCCGCGCGTGGGCGCAATCGCGCCGCCGTTCACCGCGTGCGCGTCGAGGGCCCACGTCCACCAGAACGCGGCGAACGCCAGGAACAGCAGCATGTCGAGGGCGCGCCCCCTGAAAAACTGCAGCAGTCCGGCGAGCGCCATCACGCTGCCACCCAGGGTGACCGCCAGCATCAGGTCGAGGGTGCGTTCCGCGGGATCGAACCAGCCGGCGTCGAGCATGCTGACCATCCACAGCGTCACGGCGAAGGCGGTGTAGCCGAGCGCCGAGGCGTCGGCGGTTCTGAAGGTCATGACGAAACCTCCGTCGGTCGGACACCCGCCGGTCCCGCGCGACGCGAGCCGGCGTCACGGGGGATTATCGACGGCAGACGTGTAGAACATGTGTGCGGAACCGCTCGCGGCCGCGCCAAGCCGCCCGCGGCAGTTTCCGCGAGGGGACATTCGACTGGCCGCCGGCCGCCGCAGGCATCAGCGCGCGACCGGGCGCCGGATGCTTCATCCGAAGCATCCGGCGTTTCGCGATCCGCTCAGCCGTGCAGGACGGGCTCGCCGTGCGCGCCTTCGTGCTCGCCGGTCGGCAGCACCACGTGTCCGCGGCTTTCGTTGATGAGGTCGGCGATCGCGGTGTACATGCCGATCACCGAAGTCACCAGCCCCAGGTAGCCGCCCAGGATGGTGAACCAGCCGAGATGCGTCCAGCCGTCCAGCGCCAGCGCCAGCAGCGTCAGCCACAGCCCCAGCGTGAACAGCGTCTTGACCGCGCCTTCCCTGAAATCGGCGAACCATATCCCGAAGGCCAGCACCGCCCACACGATGTAGTACCAAGCGAGATAGCCCTGGCTGGGTGCGGGCGAGCCTCCCGCGATGGCGTGCATGTTCAGGGCCCAGGCCCACCAGAATGCGCCGAAGCCCAGGAACAGCAGCATGTCGGCGGTACGCCCGCGGAAGTATTCGAGAATCCCGGCGACCGCCATCGCGCTGCCGCCGAGGGTGACTGCCAGTGTCAGGTCGATGGTCCGCTCCGAGGGGTCGAACCAGCCTGCGTGGATCATGCTGATCATCCACAGCGTCAGGGCGAAGGCAGCGTAGCCCAGCGTGGATGCGTTTGCGGTTCTGTTCATGGCAACCTCCATCTACACAAGAACCCGACTCAGCTACCGTCGAGGATTCGACGGAGTTGGAGGTCGGATTCATTATCGACGAGGTGCGTGTAGAACGCGTGTGCACGGCCCGCCGCGACCGCCGGGGCGGGCGTTCCGGCGTCATGACGGAAGCAAGGAGCCGTGCGATCGTCACGCCGTCTTCATGTGGCGATAACAACCGCGTATCGCGGCGCGCTCATTCGCCGGCAGCCGGCGAAGGCAGCGCGGACGGACCGCCGCCGGCCTGCCGCAGGGAACGCGCCGGGATCGCGAACTCGATGCCCCGTCCTTCCCACGTCTCCAGAATCCTCAGGTTGATGCGCTGCTGGATGTCGCGGTAGAGGTTGTAGTCAGGGACCAGCACGTAATAGACGAATTCGAAATCCAGTCCGTATTCGCCGAAACCGGTGAAATGGCCGCGGTCGAACCGCACCGGCTTTTCCTGCTCGATGAATCCGCGCACCTGCTCGACCACGCCGGCAAGCCTGTCGCGCGGCGTGTCGAACGGCAGACGGAAGCCGAACACCACGCGCCGTTCGCGCATACGGGTGTAGTTGTGCACCAGTTCCTTGAGCAGCACCGAGTTGGAGATCGCCAGCTCCTCGCCGGACTGCGAGCGGATCCGGGTGGACTTGATGCCGACCTTGATCACCGTGCCCTGGGCGGAACCGAAGGCGATCGTGTCGCCAACCTCGAACGGCTTGTCCAGTCCGATGCTGATCGACGCGAACAGGTCGCCCAGCACGTTCTGCAGCGCCAGCGCCACCGCCACGCCGCCGATGCCCAGACTGGCGATGAAGGCGCTGATGTTGACGCCCGCGTTCGCCAGCAGCGCCAGGATCAGCGTGACCCACACCACGAAATGCGCGAACCAGGTCAGCACGCCCAGCATCACCGGATTGCCGCGCTGCGGCGTGCCCTGATGGGTGGAGCGCCGCAGCCACGCGACGATCAGCGCGGAAACCCAGAACGCCGCCTGCAGTCCCACCAGCGCGAAAGTGATCTGCTGCAGCCAGTGCCGCAGGTGCCTGGCCTGCTCGGTGGGCGTGCCGAAGTGCAGCACGTCCAGCGCAATCGCCACCGCCAGCAGCAGCAGCAGCCAGCCGCGGGTCGCCTCCGTCACCGCCGCCGCGATCCCGAAGCCGGAGCGGTGCGTGCGCGCCGCCAGCGCACGCAGGCGGCTGCCGAGGATGGACGCGGCGCCGTGCGTCACCGCGTAGCCGAGCAACGCGCCCAGCCCCGCGATGATCCAGGCGAGACTGGAATGGCCCAGCCAGCCGCTGTGATGAAGCCATTGGTTCATGGATGGGTGTCTTGTTCGCCGTTCGAGGAAGGGTCAGGCGCCGGGTGCATTCGACGGCCGGTTTCACCGCAGGTCAGGCGTTGGCGCCGCCGTGCTGCTGAAGCACCCACCGCATCACGAAGTCCGCGCTGATCGGCTCGCCGGTCAGCAGCATCGCCGCGAGTTCCCCGCCCAGGATCTGCGGCGCGATCACCACGTCGGGCTGCGCGAGGTTGACACGGCCCAGGTGATGCGCATCGTTGACCGCGGCCACCGTGCGCGCCTTGCCGGCCAGCTCGCGCACCGCCAGCACCACGAAGGCGTTCTCGGAATCGTCGGCCATCATCGCCAGCACCGCCTGCGCCTTGTCGGCGCCGGCCTTGCGCAGCACATCGCCGTCGCTGGGGTCACCGATCACGGCATCGACGTTCTCGGGCAAACCGGCTTCCGGTTCCTGGCGCAGGATGCGCGTGACCGGATGGCCGCGGCGCACCAGTTCGCGCCAGGTGTTGAGCGCCAGCGGCGTGTCGCCGATCACGACGAAATGGTTTTCGCGTTGCATGCGTTTGCCCTTGCGATTGACGATGCGTTGCAGGCTGCGGGTCACCAGCGGCGCGATCACCGCGGTCAGCGAGGTGGCGAACACCGCCACGCCCAGCACGATGACCGAGACCGCGAACAGCCTGGCTTCGGTGGTCTGCGGCGTGATGTCGCCGTAGCCGACCGTGCTCATGGTCACCATCGCGTAATACAGCGCAGTCACCAGATCGGTGACCGGCGGCTTGAAGTCGGCGCCAAGATAATAGGTGCCGAACGTCGCGTACACGATCAGCATCACCACCGAGGTCAACGCGAACAGCGTGCTGGCGGTGACGCTGGTGCGGTCGAACTGCCGCCACGCGAACGCCAGCAGTGCGACCATCAGGATGAAATACGCCAGCAGCGGGTGCGCGTGCGGATGGTGGCCGAACAGCATGCTCACCGCGGCCAGCGCCGCCAGCAGCAGCGCCATCGTCCACGCCAGCCGCGAGCGCAGCAGCAGGCCGACGGCCATGATCAGCATCCCGATCCCGATCAGCAGCGGCGGCAGCAGGCTGGGGTGCAGGCCGCTGCCGCCTTCGAGCAGGCGTTCGAGGATCGGCCGCCAGTGCCGTCCGAGATCGACCTGCAGCAGCCAGAACCCGCCCAGCGCCAACAGGATCGCCAGCGGCACGTGCGGGAACCAGTGCGGGCCGCCCACCCGCCGGTGCAGCTGCTGGATCCGGTTGCGCAACAGTTGGGTCGGGCTGGGCTGCATGGCGGCGTGCGACGAACCGCGGCGCGGCGGAAACCGCCGCCACCTTAGCAAGACGGTACCGGCGCGCCAAGCGCGTCAGGGCAGGCCGATGCGCAGATACGGCGAAGGCTGGCGTTCGATGAACTCGCGGCGGACATGCGTGAACAAATCGCGCTGGCTGCCGAACGGCAGTTCGGCGAGCGCCTCGTCGAAGCTCAGCCAGCGGAACGCGGCGTGCTCGCCGTTCAACCTGACTTCGGCGTCCGGTGCGATCGTCGCCACGAACGCGGGCACCACCGCGATGCGATCCTCGCGTGCGTCGTAGAACGCTTCGCAGAAGCCCGTCGCGTAAAGCGCAACGGGCGTCAGCCCGGTTTCCTCGGCCAGTTCGCGCAAGGCAGCCTGCCAGCCGGTTTCGCCCGCTTCGACGTGGCCCGCGACGTAGGTCCAGACGCCGTGCAGATGGCCGCCGGCACGGCGCAGCAGCAGGACGCGGGCCCGCGCGCCGCCGCCCTTCAGGGCCAGCACGGAAACCATCGTGCAGCGTATCGCGGGTCCCGGCATGGTCACGGATCTGCGCCTTCGGGTTGCACCAGTGTGGACTTGGTCCGCCGCGAACGCCAGGCATGACTCCCGGCACTGGGGCATCGGGCGGCCCGGCCTCAGTCTTGCGCGACACTCCGGAGAATCGCATGAACGCTCCGACACTTTCCGCCGGTCGCGCGCAGGGCCTGACCGGGCACGCGCTCGTCGCCATCCTTGCCGGCGGATTGCTTGCCGGCACGCTCGACGTCGGCGCGGCCGCGCTGATCAACCTGCTCGATCCGCGCATCATCCTGCGCTTCATCGCCGGCGGCGTGCTCGGGAGAGAAGCCCTGCAGGGCGGCGCAGCGGCGGAATGGCTGGGCCTGTTCCTGCAATGGGGCATGTCGCTGGTGATCGCGGCGATCTTCGTGGCGGCCGCGCTGCGCCTGCACTGGATGACCGAACGCTGGATCAGCACCGGACTCGCCTACGGCGTGGTGGTGTTCGTGGTGATGAATTACGTGGTGATGCCGCTTTCCGCATGGCAGCGGATCAACCATTTCTCGCCTTCAAAATTCATCGAGAACCTTGCCGCGATGCTGCTGTTCGGGTTGATCGTGTCATTCGCCGCGCACCTCTGTCTGGGTGCCGCGCGCAAACGCTGAAGGGCGCGCGTCACGGCGCCGCTGCGCGGTGTCCGTGCACGCTCCGCCACAGCATCGCGGCGGCCACCACCGCCCACACCAGCAGGCTGACATAGACGCCGATTCCCGGGATCACCAGCAGATGCCGTTCGCCGGTGGCGTGCGCCAGCGCGAAGGTGCCGACCGTGTACATGCCGATCGGGAACACGATGTCCCAGTCGTCCACCTCGTATTCCACCGGTGCGTGGCTCCAGCCCAGCCGCCATACTTCCAGCATCACCAGCAGCGGAATCCACCACGTGGCCGTGGCCCAGTAGAACAGGGTGAAGCCCTTCACGAACGGCAGCAGGTCGTGCAGCGGCCCGTGTGCGGGCGCGTTCATCACCACCATGCTGCCGGCCAGCGTGCTGATCGCCAGCGCACCCATGTTGATCCAGTAGGGCGGCGTGAATTCGCGCGCGTGCATCGGCAGCAGCACCATCCGGTACACCACCAGCGTGATGATCGGGAAGTACCACGCGCAGCCGACCAGATACAGGCACATCGCGATCAGCAGCAGGCCTTCGCGCGTCACCAGGGTGCCGTCACGCGCCAGGAGCGCCACCAGCACGGCCAGCGACTGCGTGGCCACCACCACCACCAGCCACCCGCCGTTGATGGTGTGGCTGAAAGGCGCCTTGTAGTGCCGCACCATCGTGACGAAGAAGAACAGGTAGATCAGCACCGCCCAGCACACGGCGCCCCACACCGCCAGCACGCGCGCCAGCAGGGGCAGATGCACCACCAGCAGGCATTGGGTGCCAAGCACGCAGGTTCCGGCGGCCAGCGTGAGAAAGGCCGCGCCATGACCGGGCGTGGCGAAGTGCGCGGCCATTTCCTCGCGGTAGAACGCGAGTCGCAACGCGCTGATCAGCAGCAGCCACAGGTAGGCCAGCCAGTTCAGCCAGAACAGCACCTGTCCCAGTACCGGCATGCCGTGCTGGGTCACGTCGATGGAGACGATGCCGGTCGCCATCACCAGCGCGAAACTGCCGGGCTCCATGCCACGCGCACGGGCCAGCACGTGTTCGACGAGGGTCATCGCGCGCTCCTGCCTGAAGTCCGCGGCGGATTCTAGGCAGGGCACGATCAAGGCGGCGTGAGCCGAAGGGGGCCGCCGTCCATGACTATCGTCCCATGCAGGCGCTGCCGCGCGGGCGTACAAAGGGCAGATCGGCCGGTGCGGTCGCGCACGATCGGCGTGCGCGGCGGGGCACCGGCTTCACGAGTGGGGAATCGGACGATGCGCGGAATCCAGAGACAATCCCTTGCGGCCGTGTTGTGCCTGGTACTCGGTTGCGCCGCCGCTGCCCCGGCAGCGCCCGCAGCGGGCAGCAGCGCAACCGGTCAAGGCATGCTGGGCTTCACCGCCAGCGGTGCCGCGCGGCAACGCGCCCTCGAGCAGCGCTACGACGCCCTGCTCGACGCTTCGGAGATGCGTGCGTGGCTGAAGCGGATGTCGTCCGAACCCAACCAGGTCGGCTCGCCGCACGACAAGGCCAACGCCGAGTTCATGCTCTCGCTGTTCAGGGCGTGGGGCTGGGACGCGCACATCGAGACCTTCGACGTGCTGTATCCGACACCCACGCAGGAGCTGGTGGAGATGGTCGCGCCGACCACCTTCAAGGCGAGCCTGCATGAACCACCCATCAAGGGCGATGCGACGTCGAGCCTGCCCGGCGCGCTGCCGCCGTACAACGTTTACGGCGCCGACGGCGACGTCACCGCGCCGCTGGTGTACGTGAACTACGGGATGCCCGACGACTACAAGGAACTCGCGCGCTACGGCATCGACGTCAAGGGCAAGATCGTGATCGTGCGCTACGGCGGCGGCTGGCGCGGCCTGAAACCGGAACTCGCGTATCAGCACGGTGCGGTGGGTTGCCTGATCTATTCCGATCCGCGCGACGACGGCTACTTCCAGGGCGATCCGTACCCCGAGGGCGGCTGGCGCCCGCCGGAGGGCGTGCAGCGCGGCTCGGTGGCCAAGATGCAGATCTATCCGGGCGATCCGACCACGCCGGGTTACGGTTCGGTGCCGGGAGCGAAACACATCCCGATCGGGGATGCCAAGACCGTGCTGAAGATTCCGGTGTTGCCGATTTCCTACGCCGATGCGACGCCGCTCCTGAAGGCGATGGGCGGCCCGGTGGCGCCGGAAAGCTGGCGCGGCGCACTGCCGTTCACCTATCACCTGGGCGCCGGTCCGGCCAGGGTGCACATGGTGGTGAAGTCGGACTGGAGCCTGAAGCCGATCTACGACGTGATCGCCACGCTCGAGGGTTCCGGCGATGCGGATCAATGGGTGATACGGGGCAACCATCACGACGGCTGGGTGTTCGGCGCGTTCGATCCCCTGGCCGGCATGATCGCCGAGCTGGGCGAGGCCAAGGCGCTGGGCACCTTGTACAAGCAGGGCTGGCGGCCGAAACGCACCATCGTGTACGCGAGCTGGGACGGCGAGGAGCCGGGCCTGCTGGGTTCCACCGAGTGGGCAGAAACCCATGCCAAGGAGCTGCAGCAGAAAGCCGTGCTGTATCTCAATTCCGACACCAACGGCCGCGGCTTCCTGTTCGCGGGCGGCAGCCATTCGCTGCAGCACCTGGTGAATCAGGTCGCGGCGGGCGTCACCGATCCCGAGACGACGGTCAGCGTGCAGCAGCGCCAGCGCGCGTTTCTCGACGTGCGCGCCGCCGGGAAGGATGCCAGCCCCATGATCAAGGAGGCCGCGAAACTGGCGGGGACGAACGGCGACATTCCGATCTCGCCGCTGGGCTCCGGTTCCGACTACAGCGCGTTCCTGGAACACCTCGGCATCGCGACGCTGAATCTGGAATTCGGCGGTGAGGACGAATCGAACGGCGGCGTCTATCACTCGCGTTACGACTCGTTCGACCACTTCATCCGTTTCGGTGATCCGACCTTCGAGTACGAGGTCGCGCTGGCGCAGGTGGCCGGCCACACCGTGATGCGCACCGCCGATGCGGAAGTGCTGCCGATGCGTTTCGGCGATTTCAGCGCCACCGTGGACCGCTACATCGAACAGTTGCACAAGCAGGTGGACGATGCACGCAAGGCCGCCGAACAGCAGCACAAGCTGCTGGATGCGAACGCCTACAAGCTGGCCGCCGATCCCGACCACCCGGTTGCCCCGCCGGAGCGCCTGCCGGACGTGCCCGGGATCGACTTCGCCCCGCTGGATGCAGCGGCAAAGCGCTTGAAGCAGAGCGTGCAAGCCTATGAAAAGGCTTACGACGCGCGTGCCGCGAAAGGCCTGGCGATGCCCGCCGACCAGTTGCGGCAGGTCAACGCATTGATGGGTACGCTGGAGCAGCGTCTGCTCGACGATGCCGGCCTGCCGGGGCGTCCCTGGTACAGGAACATGATCCAGGCGCCGGGCGAGCTGACCGGCTATGCGCCCAAGACGATTCCCGCCGTGCACGAGGCTCTGGATGCGCGCGACTGGACCCGCGCCGACCACTACGCCACGGTCACGGCCAGGGTGCTGGACAATTACCGCGCGCAACTGGACAAGCTGACGGCGCTGCTGAAATAGCGGGTTCACCGCGACCCCGCGTGCAGCGCGGGGTCGCGCGTCCCGCTCGCCACGGAGTCTGCGCGCGGCGATACAATCGGAGCCACGTGAGGTGAAAAGGGCCATCCGGGTCCCCTGATCCATGACCATCCGTTCCGCGAACTGGTTGGCGTTGGTGTTGACCGCCGTGCTGGCCGCCTGCGCGCAACAACCCGCGCGCGAATCGTCCGCGCACCATCCGCCCGCCACGATCGACTATGCGAAGTACGTGCAGGGCACGGTACCGTGGTTCCAGTTCACGTCGCTGTACGACTGGGAGTCCAACCAGCCCGGTTCGGTGGTGGTCTGGACGAGTCCGGTCCAGGCTTACCTGCTGACGCTGGTGGGACCGTGCCTCGGCTTGCAGAACGCGTTCGTGATCGCGTTGACCTCGCAGTCCGGTCTGGTGAGTTCCAACCGTGACCTCGTGATCGCCGGCGGCGACCGCTGCCGGATCATGCGCATCGAACGGCTCGACGCGCGCGCGATCCGTGCCCTGCGCAACAAGCCGGCCGCGTCCGGCAGCAGGGGCGGTTGAAGGCGTTTTTGCCGGGCGCATGCCACGCGCATCCACCGGCAGGACGGCACCGCTACCGCACGTGGCGATCCTGGGTGGCGGCTTCGGCGGCCTGTGGGCCACGCGCGCGCTGCGCCATGCGCCGGTGCGGGTGACCCTGGTCGATCGCGCCAACCATCATCTTTTCCAGCCGCTGCTGTACCAGGTCGCGACCGCCGGACTGAGCGGGCCGGACATTGCCGCGCCCTTGCGCCACATCCTGCGTCGCCAGCGCAACGTCACGGTGTGGATGGACGAGGTGCAGGGCATCGATGTCGCGGCGCGCCGGGTGACGTTGATGCACGGCGCGCTCGATTACGATTATCTGGTCGTCGCCACCGGTTCCGGCAACACCTGGTTCGGGCACGACGGATGGGCCCGTCACGCCACGGGTCTGAAGACGATGGACGACGCGCTGGCGATCCGGCGCCGGATCCTGGGCGCATTCGAGGCCGCCGAACGCGAGGCCGACCCCGGGCGGCGTGCCGAATGGCTGACCTTCGTGATCATCGGCGCCGGCCCGACCGGCGTCGAACTGGCCGGCACGCTGGCCGAGATCGCGCAGCACACGCTGCCGCGCGAGTTCCGCATCGCCGATCCGCGCAGCGCCCGCATCCATCTGGTCGAAGCGGGTCCCCGCGTGCTGGCATCGATGCCGGAAGCGCTTTCCGCGTGGTCACTGAAACGTCTGCGGCGGATGGGCGTGGAGGTCCACCTGAAGGCCGCCGTCACGGAAGTGGACGATCGCGGCGTCGCGTTGAACGATGGCGCGCGCATCGCGACGCGTACGGTCCTGTGGGCCGCGGGGGTCGCCGCCTCGCCGCTCGGCGCGCAACTGGGCGCCCGATGCGATCGGGCAGGGCGCGTGCACGTCGCGCCGGACTTGTCGTTGCCGGCCCATCCCGAAGTGTTCGTGATCGGCGATCTCGCGCATGTCGAACAGGCCGGTGAATTGTTGCCGGGCCTTGCCCCGACGGCCAAGCAGATGGGCGCGCATGTCGCGCGCGTGATCCGCGCTCGCCTGCGCCACCGCGCGCCGCGTCCCTTCCGCTACCGCGATTACGGCACGCTGGCCACGATTGGCCGCAACGCCGCGGTGGTCGACCTGCACGGCCTGAAGCTCACCGGCCTCGCGGCCTGGTGGTTCTGGCTAGTCGCGCACCTGTTCTTCCTGATCGGTTTCCGCAACCGCCTGATCGTGATGATCGACTGGGCGTGGTCGTACCTGACCTGGCAGCGCAACGCGCGCCTGATCGTCGGCGGCGGGCGGGGCCGCTGAGACGCTATGGCTCCGCGCCCAGCTTGCGCTGCAGGAAATCCACCGTCGCGCCATCGGCCTTCAGCCAGGAGGCGTAGCGCAGGAAGCCGTGGATCTCGTCGGGGATCACCATCTCCTCGAACGGCACCCCGTGCTGCTGCAGGCGCCGCGCGAGGTCGATCGTCTGCTGGAAGTGCACGTTGCGGTCGTCGTCGCCCTGGATCAAGAGCACCGGTGATCGCCATGTCGCGATGTCGGCGTCGGGCGAGGATTCCCACGCGACTTTCATCGCCTGCTTGAAATCGCCCTGTTCGTAACGCCCGTCCGGTTTGCCGAACCACTCGGCAATGTCGCGCGACCAGTCATGCACGCCGTGCAGGTCCACGCCGGCCTTGAAGAGGCCGGAGTCGCGCGCCAGCGCCAGCGCGGTGAGATAGCCGCCATAGGAACCGCCCCAGATGCCGATCCGCTCCGGATCGACGCCTTGCGCGTGCTGCAGGAATTGCGCACCGGCGACCGCGTCCTGGTATTCGGAGGCGCCGGTGGGGCCCCAGTGCGGCGGATGGTGGAAGGCGTGGCCGTAACCGATGCCCAGCCGGTAGTTCACCGACAACACGGTGAAACCCTGCGCGGCCAGATACTGGTTCACCGCATAGCTGTTGCTGTAGTAGTCCATGTAGTGCCAGCCCAGCAGCATCTGCCGTGGCGGGCCGCCATGCACGAAGATCACGCCGGGTTGGCCGTGCGCGCCGTTGCGCTGGAACAGTTGCCCGTGGATCAGCGTGCCGTCGGCCGCCTTGAACGTCACGGCTCGCGGGATCACCAGTTGCGTGGTCGGAAAATCCTTCGGCAGCAGGTCCGGTTGCAGTAGGCGCAGCGCGCCGCCGTCGGCTTGCATCACCGCGACCAGCGGCGGGCGCTGCGCGCCCGCATCGATGCAGGCGATCGCGTTCGCGGCGGCGGTGACGGGTGACCATTGCAAACCTGCGCCCGAGGTCAGCGCGGCCGGTTGCGCGCGATCGACCGGCACGCGAAACAGATGGCGGCGGTCGTCGTCGTTTTTGGTGGTGCCGGTGTTGGCGCTGTAGAAGATCGAGCGCCCGTCGCGGGCCATCGCCACGTCTTCCACCATGAACGCGCCCGGCGTCAGCAGCAGCGGCGTACCGCCAGCCGCGGCGATTGAGTAAAGGTGCGGCCAGCCGTCGAGATCGGCCAGGAACACCAGCTTGGTGCCGGCATCGGCCCAGTGCAGGTTGGCGCCGCTCGCGGTTTCGGGATAGGAGCCGGGCAGGGTGTCGGGGCTTTGCCACACGGCGTGGCCCAAACCCGTACCCGGGTCGGCGATCCAGATCGACCACGGTTGCGGCGTCTGCGTCAGGATCGGTCGCGGCGGCCCGCCGTTGCCGGGCTGGCGCGTGAACGCGATCCGCGTGCCGTCAGGCGACCAGCGCGGCATGTCGTCGATGCCGGTCGAAGGCGCGAGGTATCGCAGCGGCGTCCTGTCGTCGGTGAATACGCCGATGAAGGCGTGATCGCCGCGGTCCGACACGAACGCGAGACGCCTGCCGTCCGGCGACCACTGCAGGTCGGCATCCTTGCCGCGGTCGAAGAACAGGCGCTTCGGTTTGTCCTTGGAGCCCGCGGCGAGCGGCGCGGTCCAGACCTGATGGTCCCTGACGTAGGCCAGCCGTCCGTCCGCGGATATCGCCGGCGCATCGCCCTCGGTCAATTCGCGCGCACTGCCGCCTCGCAGATCGACCGCCCACAGCATCACCTTCGGCTGGATCGGACTCGACGAGGGATCGGGTTCCAGCGGTTCCGGCCAGTTGGCGTCGTGATCGCCGCCACGCACGAACACCAGTTCGTCACCGTCCGGCGAAAACGTCAGTTGCGTGATTTCCTGGCCGTCGTCCTGCATGAACCGTGTGACTTGGCGTGGCTTGAAATCCGGTGCCTGTGCGACCCACACGTTGCGCACGCCGCGCAGATCGATCACCCACGCGATCCGGTCGCCGTGTTCGGATGAGGCGAGACCACTCGGAAAGGGGTAGTCGAGCACCTGTGCCAGGGTGAAGCCGCCGGATGCGTGCGCAGGGGGCGTGGCGGATGCGCCGCCGGCCAGCAGCAGGGCGGCGAGCAGCAGAAAGGCGCGGAAGCGGATGCGCGGCTGCATGGCGATCTCCCCCGAGGTGATCGCGGCAGCCTGCCGCGCCCGCCACGCCTTGTCCAGTGCGACAGGTCATGCCCCATGTGCGCTCCGCATGGGGTGCGGAGCGCACGCGTGCGGTTCAATCGTGGTCGTGATGGTGCCCGTGGTGGTGATCATGGTCGTCTTCCCACCAGCGGCGCTCGTGTCCGCCGTAATGCCGGACCACGTAATCGTTCCGCAGGTAGGGACGATCGACGTCGAGATCGATGCTGACCCCGCCCGTACTCACGTAACCCTGCAACGCGACCGGGAGGCTGACGCCGGCCTGCCAGCCGTTGCCACCCAGCCAGAACCACATCCGCGTCTCCGGGGCGTAATACACCTCGGCCGACGGGTAATAGACATAGCGATGCTTGGCGCGCCAGCCGTGCGCGGGCGCCCACGGCGGCGGATCGGCGGAAGCGACCGGCGCGACCAGTCCCGCGCCGGCGACGGCGAACGCGATCAGTGCGGCAAGGCGTACGGATTTCATGCTGACTCCCTCGTGTGGCCTGCGGAGAGTGATGGAAGCTCTGGACAGATCCATCCAGGATCTGTCGGAGCACGCCAAGTCCGGCACGGGTCCGGACCTGGCTTCGCGTGCGGCACGTCCTTTGCCGCATGGAAACTCTGATGAATCAGCGTTTCCTTATCGCAGCTTGTCCGCACGGCGACTGAATGCCGCGTCACGGAATCATGCTTCGTTCAGCCTCCCCAAAGGCGACCAGCGCGGCCGCACACCCCGCGCAGCAAAGACTGCCTTGCCGCGTTCGCTGATCCACAGGTCGGCCACGGCGACCAGTTCGCCGTTTCCGAAGATCAGAGGACAGCGTGCTCGCAGCCAAGGCGGGATGCGCGCCCGTTGGAACAGGTCGCGCAACTCGCGCATGTGCGGATCGCCGGCCGGTCTGATCCGTTCGCCGCCGTGCCGGAAGCGCACCGTCAGCGGCGGATCGAAGCGGGATGTCGCAGTTGCCGGCGCACCGTCGTCGGGCTCGACCGTCAACAAGCCGCCACCGGGCAGTGCCAGCAGCGCGCCGTCCCAGGCGGCTTCCCAGTTTGCCGGGATGGGCGGTGCGGGCGGAAACGCATGCAGGCGTCCGTCCCATACATGAACTTCGGCGCCGCGCCATGCAATGCACGGCACGCGGTCCGGCGCCGCGTCGGCGGCCTGACGTTCCAGTTCGCGACGCTGCGCATCGGCGGTTGTCGGCAACCCTCGCGCGCGCAGCCAGCGCTCCAGCACCGGCGCGCGCAGCGCATCCGGCAACGCGAGCCAGCCGCCGGCATCCAGGGTGCCCTCATCGCGCGACAGTGCCGCAAACGCTGCGTCGCTTGCTCGATCGAGATAGTCGGCCGCGCTTCGGCACAATTCCGCCGAATGGAGGATGGCGGTTTCCGCGTGCGGCCAATGCGTGGCGATCCGCGGCAGGATCTCCCGGCGCAGCACGTTGCGGGCGAAGCGCGGATCGTCGTTTGCAGGATCCTGCAGGCATGACAGGTTCTGTTCTTTCAAATAGTCGCGCAGCACTTCGCGTGGAAAGTCGAGCCACGGTCGCCACAGGAAGCCACGCCCGAACGGACGCAGGACGCGCATTCCGCCCAGGCCTTCCGGCCCGGCACCGCGCAGCAGTTTCAGCAGCACGGTCTCGACCTGGTCGTCGCGGTGATGCGCCAGCGCCAGCCATTCGGCGTCGTGCAGGTGCGCGGCGAATGCGGCCCGTCGCGCGCGCCGCGCGGCGGCCTCGACGCCTTCGCCCCGCGAGTCGCCGATTTCCACGCGCACGGTCGTCAGCGGCACGCCCAGTGATTCGCAGAATCGTGCGCAGTGCTTGGCCCAATCCGGACTGAGCGGATGCAGGCCATGGTCGACATGCAGCGCGCGCAGGCCGCGTTTGCGCGCTGCCGGCAGTTGCGCCAGCGCGTGCAACAACGCAGTCGAATCCGGGCCGCCGCTGAAGGCGACGCAAAGCGCCGGCGGCCTGCCTTCACGTACTGCGCGGGCGAGCGTGTCGGACAGGGACGCATTCCGCATGCCGCCAATGGTACCGGCGAACGCGGCGTGATCCCCGGCCTCAAGCCTGCCCGGAAGGGGGCCTCCGGACAAGCTGGGCCATCGAACCCATCCGCGTTCGCACGATGAACGCGCGGGTTGTGCGTATCCGGATGCGGGGATCCGGATCAGCGGGGCTCCTCGAAGCCGAACGGCCGCGTCAGTCCCGTGAAGTCGCCGATTTCCTTTGCGTCGTAGGGGCCGTTGAGCTGGTCGTAGCCGCTGCCAGGCTGGTTGATCGTGCCCTGTTGAAACACGATGCGCCCGGACCGCGCGATCTCGAAGACACGGTCGTTGAACTGGTCGCTGATCAGGGTGTCGCCGTCTCTCAGCCGCACCGCGCGGGTCGGCAGCGGCGTCGGATTGCTGCCGGGACTCGTGTTGGTGAAGTATTGCCAGACCACGTTGTCGCTGCCATCGACTTCGACGATGCGGTTGTTGTTTGAATCGGTGATCAGGGTGTCGCCATCGGGCAGCCTGCTTGCGAACGCGGCGCCGCTCAGGGTGCCGTGCGCGGTGAACGTCTGTACCAGCCGTCCGGCCACCGTGATCTCCAGCACCCGATTGTTGTTCTCGTCGGCGATCAGCACGTCACCGTTGTCGAGCACCTCCGCGCTGTTGGGGCTGTTCAGCTGGTTCGGTCCGGAACCGCTGACCCCCGTGGTGCCGTATTGCCACTCGATGCGTTTTGCCAGGTCGACCAGGATGATGCGCTGGTTGCCCTGATCGGTGATCAGCACGTGAGGGCCGGGGTGACCGGGGAAATCGACCAGGAACAGCGATTGCACCGGCGTATTCAACTGATCCGGTCCCGAGCCCGTGACGCCGGCCTGGCCGTACTGCCAGATGATCGTTCCGCCGTGGTTGACGATGAATACGCGATTGTCGGGACAACCGTTGGAGATGTTGCTGCATCCCGGCAAGCCCGGCGGGATGCCCGTGCCCGAGATCAGGGTCAAGGAACCGAAACGTTCGGCATCGTTGGTGCCGACGACGCTGTGCGGACCCGGCACGTCGGAACCGTTGCCGAATTGCCAGACGACGCGATGCGTCACCGGATCGACCTCGATCACGCGATTGTTGAACTGATCGGCAATCAGAATATTGCCGGCATGATGCCTGGCCTGCGCCACGAACGGGCAGCCGATGGCGATGACTGCGGCAGTCACGAGCAGTCCCGTGAGTGCACGGCGGGATGGTGGGGTAAACAGCGGAAAACGGGTCATGGCACGCCCTCCAGTCGGACAGGATCCTGAACCTGGATCCGGAACTCCCGGCTCGCCCACACGTTGGCGCCGATCGCCGGCGCTCACCAACTTCCGTTGTGGGCTCCGCGAGTGTTGACTGATGTCGCGTGCCTCGGAGCCATGTCTGGCAGACATGCTGAACGAACGAGGGATCGCACGATCGATCAGCCATGGGTGGGTGCGGCTTCGGCCCCGAAGGGTTGCACGGCTCCTGCCCGGGCGATATCTGAAAGATTCCCGAAAGACGGCGCAAAAAGGGGATTCGGGAGACGTCCCGACGCGCGTGGGCCGCGCGCCATCTGGCCGGATTCGTCCTCCGCGCAAGGCGCCGCGTGCGAGACACGTGGCGCCCATCAGGGAATCTCCTGCGTGATGTGCCTCGATCGATGCGGGCCGTCAGTCCCTGGCGGCTTTCTTGCGGTTGCGCACGTGGATGGTCTTGGGGCGGCCCTCGCCGGTGCTGCGGCGTTCGATTTCGAACAGCGTGGTCGCGGCCACCAGGTCGCTCAGCTTGCCGTAGCCGTAACTGCGAGCGTCGAAATCCGGGCGTTGCTTGCTGATGATCGAACCGACCGCGCCCAGCGTGGCCCAGCCGTCGTCATCGGAGGCGGCATCCACCGCATTGCGCAGCAGGTTCACCAGCCCGGCATCCTGCTTCAGCTGCGCCGCGCTGCGCGGTTTAAGAGGTGCCTCCTCGTCGGGCCGGCCGGAAAGGATTTCCGTGTAGATGAACTTGTCGCACGCCGAAACGAACGGCTCGGGCGTCTTCTTCTCGCCGAAACCGTACACCAGCAGGCCCGCTTCGCGGATGCGCCCGGCGAGGCGGGTGAAATCGCTGTCGCTGGAGACGATGCAGAAGCCGTCGAAGCGGCCGGAATACAGAAGGTCCATCGCGTCGATGATCAGCGCGGAATCGGTGGCGTTCTTGCCGCGCGTGTAGCCGAACTGCTGGATCGGCTGGATCGACTGGGTCAGCAGCTGGTCCTTCCAGCTCTTGAGGTGGTTGTCGGTCCAGTCGCCATAGGCGCGCTTGACGTGCGCGGTGCCGTACTTGGCGATTTCCGCCAGCAGCGCCGGCAACAGCGAAGGCTGGGCGTTGTCGGCGTCGATCAGCACCGCCAGCTTGGCGGCGGATTCACTGGCCATGTCGGTACTCCGCGTGGATGGATGCGGATGGTAGCGCGGCGCGGACCACTCTATTCCTGGTACGCGCCGTAGCTGCGCAGGCGCCGGTAGCGCTGTTCCAGCAACTCGTCGATCGGGAGGGCCTGCAACTCGTCGAGCTGGTTCACCAGCACGGCCTTGAGCCGTATCGCCATCGAGCGCGGGTTGCGGTGCGCGCCGCCGGTGGGTTCGCGGACGATCTTGTCGATCAGTCCGAGTTCCTTGAGACGCGGCGCGGTGAGGCACAGCGCCTCGGCCGCGTCCTTGGCGCGGCTGGCATTCTTCCACAGGATCGAGGCACAGCCTTCCGGCGAGATCACCGAATAGGTCGCGTACTGCAGCATGTTGAAGCGGTCGCCCACGCCGATCGCCAGCGCGCCGCCGGAACCGCCCTCACCGATCACGGTGCACACGATCGGCGTCTTCAGTTCCGCCATCTCCTCGAGATTGCGCGCGATCGCCTCGCTCTGGCCGCGTTCCTCGGCGCCCACGCCGGGATACGCACCGGGCGTGTCGATGAAGGTGAGCACCGGCAGGCCGAAACGCTCGGCCAGCTTCATCAGCCGCAGCGCCTTGCGGTAGCCTTCCGGGCGCGGCATCCCGAAATTGCGCTTGACCTTGGACTTGATGTCGCGGCCTTTCTGGTGCCCGATCACCATCGCCGGCCGCCCCACGATGCGGGCGAGGCCGCCCACGATCGCGGCGTCGTCGGCGTACATCCGGTCACCGGCGAGCTCGTGGAATTCGTCGCAGATCACGCCGATGTAATCGAGCGTGTAGGGGCGTCCCGGGTGCCGCGACAGTTGCGTGACCTGCCAGGGCGTCAGGTCCCGGAAGATTTCGGCGGTCTTGACCCGCAGCTTGGTGCGCAGCTTGCCGACCTCGTCATCGACGTCGATGGCATGGTCGTGGCCAGCCGCGGTCAACTCGCGCAGCTTGTCTTCCAGCTCGGCGATCGGCTGTTCGAAGTCGAGGAAATTGGGGTTCATTCCCTGCAGCATGATCAAGGGGACGCGCGATTATAGCGGTCGCTGCCGAGGCGGTGCCCGCCCCCGGCTTCGGCGGGGTGCTGCCCGATGCCCTGCCAAGGCGTCGGATGGCAGTCCGGCGAATCGGTGACGTCCGGGATTCAAGGCATCGCCGCGGCATCGGTGATGCTCGGCAGGCCCACCTTGCGGCAGAACGCGGCGAAACGCGGATCATCCCTGTGGCGCAGGATCAAGGGATCGTAGAGCAGGAATCCGATGCCGGGATCGCGTTGGACCCAGGCTTTGTCGAGCCACGCGAAAAGACGATCCGGATCGCCGCGCAGCGCGTACACCTGTGCGATCTGGTAGGGGCTTTCGGCGGACTGTTCGGCGATCAGCTTCCGCAAGGCCGCATCGGCGGCCGCGCGGTCGGGTCCGATTTGCAGGGCCGACGCGATGGCGATGTTGCGCCAGATCCCGCCTGCCTCACGCCTCGCCGCGGCCAGTGCGGCATCGGCATCGCCGCGCAGCAGCGCGATCATCGTGAATTGCCGGTAATAGGCGCCCGCGTCGGGCCGCAGGGAAATCGCGGTATTCACCGCCCGTTCGGCCTCGTCCAGACGGCCCAGCGCGGTGAGATACATGCCCTGCGCAGCATACCAGGCCGCTTGCAGGGGATCGGTCTGCAACGCCTGACTCGTCAGTGCAACGGCGTCCCGGACTCGCCCCAGTGTGGCCACCTTGTTGCCCAGGGCGAATTTGGCATAGGCGTCGTTCGGCGCCAGCTGCAATGCGCGCCGTGCCTCGGCCTCCGCGCCCGTCCAGTCCATGTCCGCGTTCAAGATCAGCGTCGCACGTGCCACATGGGCCAGGGACAAACCGGAATCGAGAGCGAGCGCAGTATTCGCCGCGGCGCGCGCCTCCACATAGGCCTGTTGTGCGTCGGGGCCTCCGAGGTACTGCGAGGCAAGGCGGGTCCAGGCCAGCGACAACCGGGCATGGGCCGCCGCGTACTGCGGATCGATGCGGATCGCTTCCTCGTAGGCGGCGATGGCATCGCGGATGCCGGACTCGGTGCCTTTCTTGTCATCGTTCGCGCCACGAAGATAGGCAACGTAGGCGTCGAGATTGCCGCCCGGCGGCCTGTCGCCCTGGGCCATCGCTCCCGGTGCCGTCAGCAGTTTCGTCCTGAGCGCATCCGCGACGGCGCGGGTGATTTCGTCCTGCACGCGAAACAGATCGTTGACCGGGCGGTCGTACTGTTGCGACCAGGTGATCGCGCCATCTGCGGCCCTGACCAGCACGGCGCTGATCCGCAAGGTCTGCCCCTGTCTGCGCACGCTGCCCTCCAGCAGATGCGCGACGCCGAGCCGGGCGCCGATTTCCGCGGGGCTGGCCTTGCTGTCCCGGAACTGGAACGAGGAATGGCGGCTGATGACCTTGAGCCCCGCGAGCTGCGACAGCGCGTTGATCAGGTCTTCCGACAGCCCGTCGGAGAAATACTGCTCGTTCCTGTCGCCGCTCTCGTTGACCAGGGGCAGCACCGCCAGGGATTTTTCCGGCACCCGCGACAGCGCCTCGGCGATCGTTTTCCGCTCGGCCTCGACAGCGTTGCCGGTCGCGTCGCGGCGCAGCACGAACTGGTTGGTCCCGAGCAGCACCACCGCCACGGTGAGCACCGCGATGATCCAGTAGTCGAGCCTGCGGTGGGTGCGGCGGACGATCGCGTCGGCAGGAGCGACTTCGCTTTCGCGCTTCAGGCCCTGCGGGGTCAGCTCGTAGAACCACGCCAACCCGAGCCAGAACGGGAACCCGAACACGCAGGCGATCACGAACCAGCGCGTGACCCAGTCGGGTATCCCGAACGGCGGTGCGAGCTGCGCGATACCCTGCGCCAGCGCCCATGCCGCGCCAGCGTAAAGCACGGCTGCGCGCAACACGTTGCGGCGTTTCAGCTCGGCGAGAAATCTCCGCGCATCGGCCACGTTCGCCCCTGTCGATCCCGCCGGCGGTGTGCCGGCCTTCGGTGCGCGGAGTGTCGGCCATCGCGGCGCAGCGTGCAACCGGGGAGGCGGGTGCCTAGGCGCCGCCGGAAGCGTGATCAGCCGGCTGCCGGCCGCGCCAGCACGGGGGCGACGCTTTTCACGCCCGGCACTTCGGCCAGTGCGCGCAGCAGACCGGTATCGACGCGCACCTTCCAGTCGTTGCCGAGCCGGAGGTCGGCGCTGCCCGCCGCGTTGCGGTAACCGGTCAGCAGCAGCGGCGTCGCGCCGCCGCAATGCCCAGCCAGCGCACGCTTGAAGGCGCCGACGAACCGCGCGTCGATACCGTTGACGCCCACGCGCAGCACCCGCGCACAGCGTTCGCAGGCCTGGTCCAGTGTCCATGCGTTGCGCGCACGCAGTTGCAGCTCACCGCTGAAATCGTCGAGGGCGAGGCCGCCCTCGACCACCAGGATCGCGTCCGATTGCAGCAACGGTGCGTACTGCTGCAAGGTTTCACGGTAGAAACCGACCTCGAGCGCGCCGCTCCAGTCCTCGATCCGGACGAAGGCCGCGCTGTCGCCGCGTCGGCGCTGCCGCACGACCATGCCGGCCGCGGTCCACGGTGTTTCCTGCGGACGCCGCCAGCGGTTTTCCTCGTCGTCGCCGTTGCGCGGCGCCGGCGGCTGCCAGCGTTCGGCGATTTCACCCAGCGGGCAGCTCGCGAGCTGCCTGAGCAGCTCGCGCCACGGATCGGTGGGATGGCCGGAGAGGTAATGGCCCAGCGTGGCGCGTTCGCCCGCAAGCTTTCGTTCCAGCGGCCAGTCCGGCTGCACCGGTGCGGTGAGCGTGACGGCCACCACCGGCGCCAGCGCGGCCCCGAACATGTCGTTCTGGCCGGATTCGCGGTCGCGCTGGTGCTGCTCCGCCGCGCGCACCGCCTCCGGCAGTTGTGCCATCAAGGTGGCGCGGTTGGCGTCGAGCGAGTCCATCGCGCCGGACTGGATCAGCGCCTCGAGCACGCGCTTGTTCAGCCTGCCGGGCTCGATGCGGGTGCAGAAATCGGCGAGATCGCGGAACGGGCCGTCGGCCGCGCGCGCCGCGACGATGGCTTCGCACACGGCGCGGCCCACGCCCTTGATCGCGCCGAGGCCGTAGCGGATCGTGCCGCGTGGCGCAGCTCCGGATTTCTCCTCGACGGCGACGAAACGCCAGTCGGACGCGTTGACATCCGGCGGCAGTACCTCGAGGCCGGACGCACGCGCGTCCTCGATGAACTGCACCAGCTTGTCGGTATCGTCCATTTCCGACGACATCGTGGCGGCCATGAATTCGGCGGGAAAGTGGACCTTCAGCCACGCGGTCTGGTAGGCGACCAGCGAATACGCCGCCGCGTGCGACTTGTTGAAACCGTAGCCCGCGAACTTTTCCATCTGGTCGAAGATCGCGTCGGCCTTGCGCTCGGGCACACCGTTCTGGACCGCACCGTCGCGGAAGACCGCGCGGTGTTTCGCCATCTCGGCCGGGATCTTCTTGCCCATCGCGCGCCGCAGCAGGTCGGCGGCGCCCAGCGAATAGCCGCCGACGATCTGCGCCATCTGCATCACCTGCTCCTGATAGACCATGATGCCGTAGGTCTCCTTCAGGATCGGTTCCACGCGCGGATCGGGATAGATCACCGGCTCGCGGCCATGCTTGCGCGCGACGTAGTTCGGGATCAGTTCCATCGGCCCCGGACGGAACAGCGAGTTCAGCGCGATCAGGTCCTCGAAGCGGTCCGGCCTGGCGTCCTTGAGCAGCCGCTGCATGCCGCCGCCTTCGAACTGGAACACCGCCACCGTGCGCGCCTCGCGGAACAGCCGGTAGGTTTCGGCGTCGTCCAGCGGAATCTTCGCGATGTCCAGCGGCGTTTCGCCGGTCCGCTGCCGCCGTGCGTTGATCGCCTTCACCGCCCAGTCGATGATGGTCAGCGTGCGCAAGCCGAGAAAGTCGAACTTCACCAGACCCACGGCTTCCACGTCGTCCTTGTCGAATTGCGTCACCACGCCTTCGCCGCCGGGTTCGCAGTAGAGCGGCGCGAAGTCGGTCAGCGCCGACGGCGCGATCACCACGCCGCCGGCGTGCTTGCCGGCGTTGCGGGTCAGGCCTTCCAGCTTCAGCGCAAGATCGATCAGCGTGCGCGCTTCCTCGTCGTCGCGGTACAGGTCGCAGAACTCGCCCACCACACGCTCGGGTTCCTGCCGTGACTTCGCGCTGCGGCCCAGCGCGTCGCCCAGCGTCAGGTCCAGCGGCATCCGCGGGATCAGCTTGGCGATCCTGTCCACCTGTCCGTAGGGCATGCCCAGCACGCGCCCGCAGTCGCGCAGCACGGCCTTGGCTGCCATCGAGCCGTAGGTGATGATCTGGCTGACCTGCTCGCGGCCGTACTTGTCGGCGACGTAGGCGATCACCTCGTCGCGGCGTTCCATGCAGAAATCGACGTCGAAATCCGGCATCGACACGCGTTCGGGGTTGAGAAACCGTTCGAACAGCAGTCCGAAGCGCAGCGGATCGAGGTCGGTGATGCCCAACGCCCACGCGGCCACCGAACCCGCGCCGGATCCGCGGCCGGGACCGACCGGGATGTCGCGCGACCTGGCCCAGCCGATGAAGTCGGCCACGATCAGGAAGTAACCGGCGAAGCCCATCTTGACGATCACGTCCAGCTCGCTGTCGAGCCGGTTGGCATAGTCGTCCTCGGCAAAACCGGGCGCGATGCCGTTTTCCGCCAGCCGCTTTCGCAAACCCGTGCACGCCCGTTCGCGGATCCACGATTCCAGCGTGTGCGGCTGCGGCACCGGGAACGCGGGCAGGTAGTACCTGCCGAAGGCGAGTTCGAGGTTGCAGCGCTTGGCCAGCTCGACGGTGTTGTCCAGAGCCTCGGGAATGTCGGCGAACAGTTCCTCCATCGCCCCGGCGGGCTTCAGCCATTGCTCGGACGAATACTCGTGCGGCCGGCGCGGGTCGGCCAGCAGATGACCCTGCTGGATGCACACGCGAGCCTCGTGTGCCTCGAAGTCGTCCGCTTCCAGAAAGCGCACATCGTTGCTCGCCAGCACCGGCAGTCCGGATCCGGCGGCAAGCTGCAGCGCCTGCGCGTTGAACGCCTCCTCTCCCTCGCGGCGGGTGCGCGTCAGTTCCAGATACAGCGCATCGCCGAACGAACGGCGCAGCCGGTCCAGCGCCGCGCGCGCGGCGCGTTCGCGGCCGGCCGCGAGCAGGCGGCCGCATTCGCCGTCGCGTCCCGTGACCGCGATCAGTCCATCCCGGGTTTCGTCCAGCCAGTCGAACGCGATCTGCGCGCGGCCGCCGTGCTGGCCTTCCAGCCAGGCACGCGACACCAGCTTCGAAAGGTTGAGATAGCCGGTGCGGTTGCGGCACAGCAGTGTCAATCGATGCGGACGCATGATGTCCGCAGGATCCGTCACCCACAGGTCGCAGCCCGCGATCGGCTTGATCCCGGCGTATTCCGCCGCGCGGTAGAACTTGACCAGCGCGAACAGGTTGGAATCGTCCGTCAATGCCAACGCCGGCATCCCGAATTCCGCGGCGCGGCTCACCAGGTTCGGCTGCTTGGCCCTGGCAGGATCGCCGTATTCGGGCTTCTCCGGGATCCGGATGGTGGAATCGCGCAGCGAATATTCGCTGTGGATGCGGAGATGAACGTGACGGATCGGCATGACGGGCGTCGTGATTTCCCGGCAAGCGTATTGCCCTCGGGCGGGAGCGGCAAGCTTGACAGCTTGCCGGCGGCGCATTCGACGTGGCGGGCTCGCCGCATGACCGATCTGCCCGTGCTTTTCCGCGCGGATGGCTCGGGTTGCTTTCCCCGAAAGGAAAGCAATCCGCGCGTCAGGAGGCGCGCGTAACCAGGACGGGGATGTCTCGCGAGCATTCGGCGTCGAAACCGTTGCGCGAGACCGCTCGCGCTTCGCGCACCGGCGCGAAGCTGCGCCGGTGTTCGGGGCAGGGGCCGAGCCGGCGCAGGGCTTCGAGGTGGTCGGGCGTGGGATAGCCCTTGTGCCGCGCGAAACCGTAGCCGGGCCAGCGCGCGTCGTGCCCGGCGAGAATGCGGTCGCGGGCGACTTTCGCGAGGATCGAAGCCGCGCTGATCGCGGGCTCGCTGGCGTCGCCGCGCACGATCGCACGGGCGGGGCAGGGCAGCGACGTCGGGAGGCGGTTGCCGTCGATCAGCGCCAGCGAGGGCACCACCGCCAGGGCTTCCAGCGCGCGCGTCATGCCCAGCAGCCTCGCATTGAGAATGTTGAGGCGGTCGATTTCGGCGGCTTCCACGCGCACGACGGCATGCGCCAACGCGCGTTCGATGATCCGCGCGAACAGCGTCTCGCGCCGCCCGGCGGAAAGCCGTTTGGAATCGGCCAGCCCCTCGATCGGGCGTGCGGGATCGAGGATCACCGCGGCCACCACCACGGGTCCGGCCAGCGGTCCGCAGCCGGCCTCGTCCACGCCGGCGACGTGCACCATCACTTCAGGTCGTCCAGACGGCCGAACACCCACGCGCGGTAAGACTCGCGCAGCGCGGCATTGCGGCAGTCGAGATCGTGGCCCCCGCAGCGGTCGCGCAGCAGGGTGTTGGCGACGAAGAACGGATTGCGCGGCAGGTTCGCGGCGTCCAGCAGCAGCGAACCCAGGTACGCAATGTCGAGCACGGGATAGTTCTCGCGCCGGACCGGCAGGTTGAAACCCTTCAGCATGTAATAGGTGACGTACTGCGGATCGGCCACCTCCGGCGGCACGCTCTTGGCCAGCGCGTTGATCGCGCCGTCGAACGACGGCTGATGATCGCCGAAATGCAGCAGCAGCACGGGACGATCGTCGGTGCGCAGCAGCGTTTCCAGCTGCGTCATCGCCGCATCGGACATCGACAGGCGCTGCAGATAGTTCGCGAGGTTGAGGTTCAGCCAGTCGTCCAGCGGCTTGTTGCCGGGAGCGAGCTTGTCCGGAAACAACGGCTGGTTGTACGGGGGCGGCAGCTCGTGCAGCGGCGTCATGTGCGGGCCGTGCTGGTGCAGGGTCAGCATGAACAGGAATACCGGCTTGCCGTCCGCCTTGCGCTTTTCCTCCGCGAACACGCGCCGGAACGCGCGCACCAGATCGGCGTCGGTGGATTCCCAGCCCAGTCCGAGCTGTTCACCGCCATAGAACGCGTCGAAGCCGTAATCGGCGTAGGCGTCGCGGCCGTTCATGAAATCGCCGTCGGTGGGATAGATCGCGACGGTGCGGTAGCCGTCCGCGCGCAGCAGGCGCGGCAGCGTGAAGCGGATCCGCGGCGCCAGATTGAACGGCGCGTAGATCCCGGCCGGACCGAACACGATGTGCGGCAGACCGGTGAGAAACGCGAATTCGGAAGTCCAGGTGCCGCCGCCCCAGGTGTGCACGTCCAGCCAGCCGTGCGCGATGGTGTCGGAATCGGCGTGGAACATCCGCGCGTCGCACAGTCTTGACCCACACGCGGTGAGCATGCGTGGATCGAAGGTGCTTTCCTCCAGCACCGCGACGATGTCGGGTGCGCGATGCGGATCGGCAGGGGGCGCAGCGGGCAGGTGCAGCCAGTCGTCGAGCGTGGCATCGGCAGACCGGAACGGCGGCTCGCTGGCGTGGGTGCTGCGGATAGAGACGATGAAATCGGAAATGTAGCTGCGGTCGTTCATCGCCAGCCACATGCCCTTGTCGTGCACGGCGGCGAACGGGCCGTCCGGATTCATCGCGATCGCGAGGATCGCGGCCGCGGCCAGCACGCCGCCGGCGCGCGCCAGGCGCGTCTGCCAGCGCGCCGCGGGTTTGCGGTCGCCGCGCCAGGCCGCGATCAGCAGCAGCGGGATCAGGATCAGCGCGGCCACGATCGCCGTCACCAGCAGCGGATAGCGCGACAGCGTCTTCACGATCTCGGCGTTGAAGTAGTAGATCAGGTCCGGCGCCAGCAGCGGGGTGGACAGGTAGCGGAACTTCAGCGATGCAGCCACCACCAGCACCAGCATGGGCAGACAGCCGGCGACGATGCCGAATGCCGGCCGTCCGCTGGCGGCGGTGAAGAACAGCACCAGGCCCGCGAGGATGCAGATCGCGAACCAGCATTCGATGGCGGTCTGTTCGCCCAGCGGGCCGAAGCACAGGGTGAGCAGCAGGATCGCCGCGGCCAGGGCGAACAGCCAGCCGCGACGGAAGGACAGCGGCCCGGATGCCGGCGCCGCCGCGCGTTTCGACCGCCGACCGGGGCAATCAGGCAGTACCGGCATGGGGGCGTTCCGGTACTGGTGCGGCGAGCAGGTGTCCGATCACGCGGGCCGCCGCGGCCGCCGCGCCGCCGCCTGCGTGCAGCGACAGGTGCAGGCGTTCAAAGACGTTGACCATGCCCGCGCGCCGGGCCCGTTCCCGGAACAGGCGCAGTACCTCATCCGCGAGTTTTTCGGGTGTGCAATCGTGCTGCATCAGTTCAGGCACCACGCCTTCGCCCGCGAGAATGTTGGGCAGCGAATACACCTTCGTCTTCAGCATGCCGAGACCGCGGACGATGCCGTAGGTCAACGGCGCAATACGATACCCCACCACCATCGGCCGTTTTGCCAGCATCGCTTCCAGCGCGGCGGTGCCCGAGGCCAGCAGCACCACGTCGGCGGCCACCAGCGCGCGATGGGCCTGGCCGTCCAGAAGCACGGGACCCGGGACTCGGGACTCGGGACTCGGTGATGGTTTGGAACTTGATGTTTTCAGTGCAGCGCTATCTGTAGTCAAGGCGCTTGATGTCTCGGCAATTGATGCACGTTCTGCTTTTTCGAGTCCCGAGTCCCGAGAAACTCGCCGCTCCTGCGGCTCGCCCTCCGGGCCGGCTTCGCCGTTCGCTTCGGCATCCTGCCTTCGCAGTCCGAGTCCCGATGCTTGCAGCAGTTTCTCGAGTTCAGCGCGGCACCCGGCATTCGCCGCCGGGATCACGATCTGCAGGTTCGGGATTGCTTCGGCGACACGCTGTGCAGCATCCACGAAGATCGCGCCGAGGCGATGGATTTCGGACAGCCGGCTGCCGGGCAGCACGGCCAGCACCGTCGCGTTTTGGTCGAGTCCAAGTTCGCGCCGCGCGGCGCCGCGATCCGGCACCAGCGGGAAACGGTCGGCCAGCGGGTGGCCCACGAATTGCGCATTCACCCCGTAGCGCGCATAGATCGCGGGTTCCATCGGGAACAGGCACAGCACGCAGTCGGCACTTTCGCCCATTTTCGCGGCGCGGCGTTCGCGCCACGCCCATACCGACGGACTGACGTAGTGCACGGTGCGGATTCCGGCACGCTTCAGCCGCTTCTCCAGCCCGAGATTGAAATCCGGCGCATCCACGCCGATGAACATGTCCGGTTTCAGCGCGGCAATCCGTTTTACAAGAGCAGAACGCAGCCGCAGCAGGCGTGGCAGATGCCGCAGCACTTCCGCCAGTCCCATCACCGACAGTTCGCCGATGTCATGCCAGCAATCCATGCCAGCGTCGCGCATGCGCGGGCCCCCGACACCGACGAAACGCGCGTCGGGAAAACGCAGGCGCAGTGCCTCGATCAGGTCGGCGCCCAGCTGGTCGCCGGAATCCTCGCCCGCGACGAGGGCGAAAACGGGGCCCGGGGGGCGGGGACCGATGGTCGTAAGGGGCGGTGCGCCACCGGCATCGTTGGCAGACTCGTTCATGCGAAAGGCGTAACCGCGATGATCGCGCAGAGATGGCTCATGGCTGCCGACAAGACGACAGTGTGCGTCCCGGACTTGTTCGAGCCGTGCGCACCCCGAGTTGCACTTTACATGGTCCCGGGTCCCCGATCCCTGGTCCTATCGCACCAGCGCCCGTTCGCTGCGGTCGATGAATTCGACCAGTGCGCGCACGTCCTCGCTCGCCGTCGCCTGTTCCTCCAGCGCGCTGCGTGCGTCGGCCAGCGTCTTGTGCGACAGGTACAGGGTGCGATACGCACGCTTGATCGCGGCGATCCGCTTGACGTTGAAGCCGCGCCGCTTCAGGCCTTCGGCGTTGACCCCGCGCGGCACCGCGAACTGTCCGGCCACGTAGATGAACGGCGGCACGTCGCGGTTGATCGCCGCGTACATCGCGGCGAACGCGTGCGCGCCGATCTTGCAGAACTGGTGCACGCCCGCGAAACCGCCTAGCACCACGAAGTCGCCGATCTCGACGTGGCCGGCCAGGGTGGTGTTGTTGGCGAAAATGGTGTGGCTGCCGATCGTGCAGTCGTGCGCGATGTGCACGTAGGCCATGATCCAGTTGTCGTCGCCGATCCGGGTCACGCCGCCGCCCTCGCCGGTGCCGCGGTTGATGGTGACGAATTCGCGGATGGTGTTGCCGTCGCCGATCACCAGCTCGCTGCGTTCGCCGTGGTATTTCTTGTCCTGCGGATCGCCACCGATCGCCGCGTGCGAGGCGATGTGGTTGCCGCGCCCGATCCGTGCCGGGCCCTGGATCACCGCATGGGCGCCGATGCTGCAGCCCGCGCCGATCTCGACTTCCGCGCCGATCACGGCGTAGGGGCCGACGCTGACATCGGCGGCGAGCCTGGCGCCCGGATCGACGATGGCGGTGGGATGAACGCCGCCGCTCACGCGCCGCGTTCCGCGCACATCAGGTCGCAGGTCGCGGCGTCCCTGCCGTCCACCACCGCGCGCGCGGTGAACAGGCCCATGCCGCGGATCAGGCGTTTCAACTGCACTTCCAGCCGCAGTTGATCGCCCGGCACCACCGGACGCAGGAAGCGCGCGTTGTCCACCTTGGCGAGGTAATACATCGCGCCGTCGTCCCCCGACTGCGGATGCGACAGGCCGATCAGCAGGCCCGAGGCCTGCGCCAGCGCCTCCACGATCAGCACGCCCGGCATCACCGGATGGCCCGGGAAATGGCCCTGGAAAAACGGCTCGTTGAGCGTGACGTTCTTGATCGCGGTGATCCGCTGGTCCGGCACCAGTTCGACCACGCGATCGACCAGCAGGAACGGATAGCGGTGCGGCAGGATCGCCGCGATCCGTTCGGCATCGACCGGCAGGGTCACGCGGCTGGCGGCTTCATTCATCGTTGCGTTCCTTGTGCGGTGCCCGCCCTTCCAGTGCGGCGAGGCGACGGGCCATGTCGTCCAGCTGGCGGATGCGCGCGGTGTTGCGCCGCCAGCGGCGGTTTTCCTCCAGCGGTGCGCCGGACGAATAGGTGCCGGGCTCGCGGATCGAATGGGTCACGAGGCTCATCGCGGTGATGGTAACCCGATCGGCGATTTCGAGGTGACCCAGCACGCCGGCGCCGCCGCCGATCAGGCAGTCACGGCCGATCCTCGCGCTGCCAGCGACCGCGGAACAGCCGGCCAGCGCGGTGTGCGCGCCGATCACCACGTTGTGCGCGATCTGGATCTGGTTGTCGAGGCGCACGTCTTCCTCGAGCACGGTGTCATCCAGGGCACCGCGGTCGATGGTGGTGTTGGCGCCGATCTCGCAATCGTCGCCCACGCGCACGCCGCCCAGTTGCGGCACCTTGACCCAGCCGTCCTCGCCGCGTGCGATGCCGAAACCGTCGGAACCCAGCACCGCACCGGCGTGGACCAGCACGCGTTTGCCGAGCCTGACACGCGTCACCAGCGTGACCCGCGCTACCAGCCGCGACTGCGCGCCCACCGTGCAGCCCGGTCCCACGATGCAGTGCGGACCCAGCACCGCGCCGGCTTCCACGACCGCACCGTCTTCGATCACGCAACACGCTCCGATGCTGGCGGCCGGATCGATGCGCGCGCCGGACGCGATCACCGCGGTGGGATGTACGCCCGCTGCGGGGGCGGGCGCACGCTCGAACAGCACCGCGATCCGCGCAAAGGCGAGATAAGGGTCCTTCGCGATCAGCGCCGGCACGGGACACGCGGGGGCATGTTCGGCGCGCAGCACCACCGCACCGGCGCGCGTTTTCGGCAGATCGGCGGCGTAACGCGGATTGGCCAGGAACGCGAGTTGGTCATCCTGCGCCTTCGCGAGACTGGCGACACCCCGGATCACGCGCATGCCGTCGCCGCGCCGTTCCAGTCCGAACCGGGCGGCAAGCTCATCGATGCGAAAACCGGTTGATCGTTCCATTCGCCCCGTCGAATGCCGTGCAAACACCGAAAGCAGCGCCGTCCGCGAAGGAACGCCGATGCACGCGAATCGGCCCGACCGCGCGACGCGTTTCGTTGCCGCGCCCGGATTATATTTGCGTCCGTCCGCGGAGCGTCCTGCCCGTGGCCCCGATCGTCGGGCTGCTCAGAACGTCTGGCCGAAGTAGAACTGCAGGCGTTCCTCGAACGGCTTGTCCTCGGGCTTGTCGCGCACCGGCTGGGCAAGGTTGATCACGATCGGCCCCACCGGCGCCTGCCACTGCAGCGAGATGCCGACCGAGGCGCGCAGTTGCGAGGCCTGGAACTCGCTGTAGCTGTTGAACACGTTGCCGACGTCGGTGAACAGCGACAGCCGCGCCTTGTCGTTGTCCTTGAACACCGGCAGGATCAATTCGGCGGTGCCCAGCACCTTGAACGCGCCGCCCACCGGCTGCGGATGGAAGAAGCTGCCGCTGGTGCAGGTGCCGTTGACGGCGATGGCGGTCTTGTCCGGCAGGCCGTTGGCGTCGATCAGGCCCGAGCAGATGCGCGGACCCAGCGTGTTGTCCTGGAAGCCGCGCACGTCCTGCACGCCGCCGGCGTAGAAGTTCTGGAAGAACGGGAACGACATCGTCCGGATCTGGCCGGTGCTGTCGGCGTATTGCACCGAGATGTCGTTGGAGCCGTAGGTGTGGCCGTAGCCCAGCGTGCCCTTCACGTGGCCGGTGAAGCCCAGCGGCAGCGGGAAGTAATCGCTGGTGCTGGCGGTGATCTTGTAGTACGGCACCGTCGCGCCGGGCAGCGCGATCTCGGCGCCGATCGACTGCAGGCCGCCGCGGGTCGGCTTGAAGAAGCTGTTCAGCGTGTCGTGCGCGTACGAGATGTTCAGCGTGCCCGTGTGCATGGTGTAGTGGCCGATCTTGAAGATCTGGTCGAAGAACACCTGCGGCGTGTAGCCGGGGATCAGGTCCAGCTTGTTCTTGCTGACGCCCAGGCCCACGTTGACGCTGTCGGTTTCGCTGATCGGGAAGTTGAGGTAGGTGTTGAACGCGCCGGTGTTCGACAGGTACGAAGCGATGTTCGCCTCGGCCTGGTTCAGTTCGAGATAACTCAGGTTGTAGCCGATGCCGATGCCGCTGTCGGTCAGGTACGGATTGAAGAACGACAGCTGGTACTGCTTCAGGAACAGGCTCTTGGAGGCCGACAGCGAAACCTGGTTGCCGGTGCCGAGGAAGTTCCGCTCGGCGATCGAGGCGCTCAGGATCACGCCCGACACCTGCGAGTAGCCGACGCCGAACATGAACTGGCCGGACGATTCTTCCTCGACCTTGACGTTCAGGTCCACCTGGTCGGTGGTGCCCGGCACGCGCGCGGTGTCGATGCTGACGCTCTTGAAGTAGCCGAGGCGCTGCAGGCGCACCTTGGAACGGTCGATGGCCGCCTGCGAATACCAGGCACCCTCGTACTGGCGCATCTCGCGGCGCAGCACCGCGTCCTCGGTCTTGGTGTTGCCCTTGAAGTTGATCCGGCGCACGTACACGCGCTGGCCGGGATCGACGAAGAAGGTCAGATCGACGGTGTGGTTGGCCTTGTCCAGCTTGGGCACCGGCTGGACCTTGGCGAACGCATAGCCGATGTTGGCCAGCACGCCGGTGATCGCATCGGACGACAGTTCGATGCTGTGCCGGTTGAACACCTGGCCGGGCTGGATCCGCAGCAGCTTGCGCAGCGAATCCTCGGGCAGCACCAGGTCGCCCAGCAGGTGGATCGCGGAAATCTTGTAGATGTCGCCTTCCTTGATCGAGGCCGCGATGTAGATGCTGCGCTTGTCCGGGCTGATGGTGACCTGCGCGGAATTGATGTTGAAGTCGGCGTAGCCGCGGTCGAGGTAATACGAGGCCAGCTTGGTCAGGTCACCGGACAGCTTCTCGCCCGAATACTGGTCGTTGTTGCTGTACCACGATGTCCAGTTGGGCGTGCCCGATTCCCAGTTTTCGCGGATCTGCTTGTCGGTGAAGGCGTGGTTGCCGACGATGTCGATCAACTGGATCTTGGCGGCCTTGCCCTCGCGGATCTCGATGTCGATCGCCACGCGGTTGCGGTCGAGTCTGGTGACGTGCGGCTCGACGCTGACGTTGTACTTGCCGCGGTTGTTGTACTGGCTGATCAGTTCCTGCTGGAGCTGGTCCAGGGTCAGGCGGTCGAAGGTCTGGCCCTCGGCCAGGCCGGCTTCCTTCAGGCCCTTCATCAACTGGTCGGTCTTGATGTCCTTGTTGCCGTGGATCGTCAGGCTGGCGATCGAGGGACGCTCGGTGACCTTGATCACCAGGATGTCGCCCTGGCGCTCCAGTTCCACGTCGCTGAAGAAACCGGTCTTGAACAGCGCACGGATCGCCTTTTGCGCGGTGGCCTCATCCATCGTCTGGCCGCGTTCGACGGGCAGATAGCTCAGCACCGTGCCCGCGGCGATGCGCTGCAGGCCCTCGATGCGGATGTCGCTGATGGTGAAGGGCTGGAATGCCGCATAGGCCGGTGCGGCGAGGGCGGCAAGCAGGATCAGGGCGGCGACACGCTTCATCGATCGTCGGTTCCGGATGGGGGTACGGGCCAAACCGCGCATCGTACAGGGGCTTTCCTGTACGGGAAAGCGGTGAAGCGCGTCTGCGGCCGTGGGCTCCGCAGGCGCGTCCCGCTTGGATCGGTTTTCGGCCGATCAGTTCAACGGAGGAACCCGCGGGGCGCGGTGACCTGCAAGGCGCGCTATGAAACGATCCGCAGGATGTCGTTGTAGAACGCCAGCCCCATGATCATCACCAGCAGCACCACGCCCAGATACTGGCCCACCGCCATCGCGCGCTCCGAGAGCGGGCTGCCCTTGACCAGTTCGATCAGGTAGTAGAGCAGGTGGCCGCCGTCCAGGATCGGGATCGGCAGCAGGTTCATGATGCCGAGGCTGAGCGAAATGATGCCGAGGAAATACAGGAACCACGCCACGCCCATCTCGGCCGAGGCATTGGCGTACTGCGCGATCGAGATCGGGCCGGACAGGTTCTTCAGCGATGCCGAGCCGGTCAGCATGTCGCCCAGCATCGACAGCGTGCGCGAGGTGAGATCCCAGGTTTGCGCAAAGGCCGCCGGAATCGCCGCGAGCGGGCCGCGGCGCAGCACGGTGTCGTAATGCGCGGTGGCCGCCTGCGCGTAGATGCCGATCGCGTATTCGGTGCTGCCGTCGGGAAGCCTGGTGGGTCTGGGTTGCACGGCCAGGGTCAGCCTGTGGCCGCCGCGGTCGAGTTCGAGGGTCAGCGTCTTGTGCGGTCCCGCGTCGGCGTGGGGCAGGTTGACCAGGTCGTTCCAGTCGCGCACGGCGGTGCCGTCGATCGCGAGCACGCGGTCACCCGGTTCGAGGCCCGCCGCCACGGCTGCGCTGCCCGGCACCAGCTTGCCGATCACCGGCGGCAGCGAGCGCTGCAGCGGGACCAGCCCCGTGCGTTCGACGATGGCCTGATCGCTCAGATGATCGGGCAGCTTCTCGAAATGCAGCACGCGGACGTGCACGCTGCCGTCGGCATCGCGCACCTGCACCGGGGTGGGCCGGTGCGATTGCGCGGCATCCGCGAGTGCGAGGCCCAGATCGGTCCAGGTGGCGACCGGCTGGCCGTCCACACTCAGCACGCGCTCGCCGCGCTGGAAGCCGGCCTGCGCCGCCAGCGCCGACACGTCGCCCACCAGCGGCTGGAAATCGGGCTTGCCGATCACCAGCATCGCCCAGAACGCCGCGACCGCGAAGATCAGGTTGAACACGGGGCCAGCCAGCACGACCGCGATGCGCTGCCAGATCGGCTTGCCGGTGAATTCGCGCGCGCGTTCGGCGGCGGGCACGTCGCCTTCGCGCGCGTCCAGCATCTTGACGTAGCCGCCCAGCGGAATCCACGCCACGCAGTATTCGGTGCCGTCCCTGCCGAACCACGACTTGATCGGCTTGCCGAAGCCCACCGAGAAGCGCAGCACCCTGACGCCACAGCGGCGCGCCACCCAGAAATGACCGAACTCGTGGAAGGTCACCAGCACGCCCAGGGTGACGATCATCCACCAGACGGATTCGAGGAAATTCAACAGTTGGGCCATGGGGCTAGCGGACTGCCGGTGACGGATCGCGGCTCGTGAGTGGGTGCCTGTTCCCGCGGGTGACGGTCATCGCGCCGCAACCCGTTTTTCGATGATACGGTGCGCGGCCGAACGCGCCGTTAAATCGCGTTCCGGAAGGGTCTCCACGTCGACCGCGGGCGGCGCGGACAGTTCCGGAAGCGTGCGCCCGATCACGCCGGAAGCGGCGGGGAGGGACGGGGCGCCGCCTGCATGCACGACGCGCCAGCGCGGGCGCGCGATCACGTCCTGCGCGCCGGCCTCGGTCGAGCCGGTGGCGCCCGGACACCGCGACGCCTTTCATAAGCCCAGCACCACCTTGCCTAGCACGAACACCGGCAGCGCGGCCACCAGCGAATCCATCCGGTCGAACAGACCGCCGTGGCCGGGAAACAGCGCGCCGGAGTCCTTCACGCCCGCATGCCGCTTGATCAGGCTTTCGAACAGGTCGCCCTCGATCGAAAACAGCACGGTGACCAGCGCCAGCACCACCATCGCCGGCAGGTGCCACGCCGGCACATGCAGCGCTGCCCCGCAAACCAGTCCGACCGCGCCGGAACAGACCAGCGCGCCGTACACGCCCTCGCGCGTCTTGCCGGGGCTGATCTTCGGCGCCAGCTTGTGGCGGCCCCAACGGCTGCCCGCGGAATAGGCGCCGATGTCGGCCGCTACCACGATCAGCGCGAAACACAGCACCCACCACTTGCCGTGCGGCGAGGCCGGCGTCAGGCGGTCACCGTGCAGCACCACCACCGCGCACCACGCCGGCACCACGATCAGCATGCCCGCCAGCAGTTTCAATATCACGTGGTTGCGCGTGCGACTTGCCGCAAATTCGATGCGCATCAGCCACCACGGCGCCAGCAGCCACCAGATCAAACCCGCAAGCACCGGCGTCCACCACCAGCGCGTCTGGACCAGCGGCCAGCACAGTGCGAACAAAACCCCGTAGCCGGCCAGCAGCAGGGCGCGGAACGGATGGCCGCGCGCCCCCGCCATCCGGGTCCACTCCCACAGGACCAGCAGGAAGATCAGCGCCAGCAGCGCCGCGAACACCGGCGTGGAAGCCAGGAAAATCAGCGCGAGCAGCAGCGGCGCGAGAACGACGGCGGTGATGACGCGCTGCTTGAGCATGGAGGGTCAGCCGGTGCGTGCAGCCGGTTCCGGCGCGCGCCCGTAACGGCGTTCGCGGCGCGCGTAATCGTCCAGCGCGCGGGCGAGTTCGGCCTGATCCACGTCCGGCCACAGGGTGTCGGTGAAATACAGTTCGGTATAGGCGATCTGCCACAACAGGAAATTGCTGATCCTGCGTTCGCCGCCGGTGCGGATGAACAGATCCGGCGGGGGCAGGTCGGCGAGGCAGAAATACCTGGCCAGCGTGGTTTCGTCGATGGCATCGACGTCGAGCTCGCCGGCCGCGACGTCGCGCGCGGCCCGGCGCGCGGCCTGCGCGATGTCCCAGCGGCCGCCGTAATTCACGCACACGTTGAGCAGCAGCCTGGAATTGCCGGCGGTGCGTTCGGCGGCGCCACGCATCCGCGTACGGATCACCTCGGGAAACGCCGACAGTTCGCCCACGAAGCGCACCCGCACCTCGTTCTTGTGCAACTCGTCCACTTCCTTGTCCAGCGCGCGCAGGAACAGGTCCATCAGCGCGCCGACCTCGGCGTCCGGACGCTTCCAGTTCTCCGAGGAGAACGCAAACAGCGTGAGCACCGCGACGCCCCGGCGCAGGCAGAACTCCACCGCCTCGCGCACCGCCTTCTGCCCGGCGCGGTGGCCGAAGCTGCGCGGCTGCGCGCGCGCGCGCGCCCAGCGGCCGTTGCCGTCCATCACGATCGCGATGTGGCCGGGGATGCAAGGTGGAGTGCCCGGGACATTCATGCCTGGCGATTTTCCCCGAACGCGCGCGGCTCGGCTTACAGCGCCAGCAGCTCTTGCTCTTTCGCCTGCACCACCGTGTCCACTTCCTTGATGAAGCGGTCGGTGAGCTTCTGGATTTCGTCCATGCCGCGGCGCTCCTCGTCCTCGGTGATCCGCTTGTCCTTCAGAAGCTCCTTGACGTGCTGCATCGCGTCGCGGCGGATGTTGCGCACCGCGACCTTGGCGTTCTCGCCGGAGTGGCTGACGTGCCTGGCCAGTTCCTTGCGGCGCTCCTCGGTGAGAGGCGGCAGGTTGAGGCGGATCACCGTGCCGGCGGTGGTGGGCGTGACGCCGAGATCGGAGGCCATGATGGCCTTCTCGACCGGCCCCACCATCTGCTTCTCGTACGGCGTGATCGTCAGCGAACGCGCATCCGACACGGCCACCGTCGCGACCTGGTTGATCGGCACGTCCGAACCGTAGTAGTTGACCCGGATGCCCTCCACCAGCGCGGTGCTGGCGCGGCCGGTGCGCAGGTGCGCCAGCTCATGGCGCAGCGCCTCGACGCTCTTGCCCATCCGTGCCTGGGTGTCGCGCTTGATCTCCTCGAGCATGGCAAGTCCCGCCTGAAAATTGAGGCGGGGAAGTATAGCCGGAGCCTGCGTGCTTCCGTAGCAGCGGGCGTGCAGGCGATCACGAAGCCCCGACCAGGAATGGCGTCCCGATCGCCGGCGCGGCCGGCTTCCACGAGGCGGCTCGGCAGGCGTGCGCCAGGCGCGCGATGCTCAACCCGGATCGACCAGCGTGCCGATCGCCTCGCCGCGCAGGATCCGCATCAGGTTGCCCGGACGGGTCATGTCGTAGATGCGCAGCGGCAGGCCGTGGTCGCGGCACAGCGCGATCGCGGCGGTGTCCATCACCTTGAGGTTGCGCGCGATCACGTCGTCGTAGCTGACGTGCTCGAAACGGCGCGCGTCCTTCTTCTTCTTGGGGTCGGCGCTGTACACGCCATCGACCTTGGTAGCCTTCAGCAGCAGGTCGGCGCCCACCTCGATCGCGCGCAGCGCGGCGGCGGAATCGGTGGTGAAGAACGGGTTGCCGGTGCCGCCGGCGAACAGCACGATGCGGCCCTTTTCCAGATGCCGGATCGCGCGGCGGCGGATGAAATCCTCGCACACGTCGTGGATCTGGATCGCGCTCATCACCCGCGCGAAGCCGCCGCGCTTTTCCAGCGCGTCCTGCATGGCCAGCGCGTTCATCACCGTGGCCAGCATGCCCATGTGGTCGCCGGTCACGCGGTCCATCCCGGCCTCGGCCAGGCCCGCGCCCCGGAAGATGTTGCCGCCCCCGATCACCACGCCCACCTGCACCCCGGCCGCGCGCGCCTCCAGGATCTCGTCGGCGATCCGGCCGATCACCTCGGGATCGATGCCGTAATCGGCGGCCCCCATCAGCGCCTCGCCGGAGAGTTTCAGCAGGATGCGCTGGTACTTCGGCTTGGCGGGCATGCGGCGGCTCCGGTGCGGGCCAACCATTGTATGGTATCGGCCGGCGCCGCGGCGGGAGACGGCACGCCCGACCGGCCCATCCCGCATCGACGGACTTCGATTTTTGCCTTCCGGTACCCGGATTTCATCTCTGCCGCCGGTACAGTGACGGCGGCTTCGCAGCCGGAGTTTCACGACCTCCATGCGCACAGCACCGATTCCCGCCAACGAAGACCGCCGCGTCGGCGAGCTGCACGATTTGGGCATTCTCGACACCGAGCCGGAACGCGACTACGACGATCTGGTCCGGATCGCCAGCAGCATCTGCGGCACGCCGATCGGCCTGGTCAGCTTCATTGACCGCGACCGGCAGTGGTTCAAGGCCAGGCTCGGGATCGATGCCGTCGAAACGCCGCGCGATGTCTCCTTTTGTGCGCACGCGATCAACGATCCCTCGAATCTGATGCTGGTTCCGGATGCCACGCTGGATCCGCGCTTCTCCGACAATCCGCACGTGACCGGCGAACCGCACGTGCGCTTCTACGCCGGCGCGCCGCTGCTGACCTCGTCGGGCAATGCCCTCGGCACGCTGTGCGTGATCGATCACCAGCCCCGCACCCTGGAGCCGTTCCAGCGGGAAGCCCTGCTGGCCCTGGCGCGCCAGGTCGCGGTATTGCTGGAGCTGCGCAGGACCGCCAGGCGGCTGCATCACCAACTGGTCGAGCGCGAGTGGTACGAAGCGCGGCTCAAGCTGCAGCAGCAGGAACTGGAACGCGCGAACGCCGATCTCGCCGAACAGACACGCACCGACCCGCTCACCGGGCTGGCCAACCGGCGCGCGCTGGAAGCCGGTCTGGCCACGGCGATCGCTGCGGCGGGCGGCGCGGACAAGGTGCCGGTGCTGTTGCGGCTGGCGGTGGACGAATTCAAATCCCTCAACGAGCTGCATGGCCATGCCGAGGGCGATCGCGCACTGGTCGCCGTGGCGCAACTGCTGCAGACGAACCGGGGTGCGTCGGGTGTCGCGGCGCGCGTGGGTGGCGACGAGTTTGCCCTGCTGTGGCCCGCCACGTCGGCGATTTCGGCGGAGTTTCAGTGCGAATACCTGCGCGAGGCGGTGGCCACCGAACTCGGCGTCATCGGGGGAACGATCAGCATCGGCATTGCCGGATGGCGCGCGGGGGAGACACCCGAAGCGCTGTGGTCGCGTGCCGAGGCGGCGCTGCAATCGGCCAAGGGCAGGGGCCGCAACCAGCTCGAGGTCGCACGCTAGCGGTCATGGCCGAAACAGAAGGCCGCGGTTTTCCGCGGTCTTCCGTTGCAGCGGTTTCACGGGGCATGCGGCTGCGACTGGCCGCCTCCGCGGTCGGGGCGGCTACGGCGCCAACCCCGCCTGCTTCCTTACTTCCGCGGCGAAGTCCTCTTCCTTCTTCTCGATGCCTTCGCCGACGGCGAGGCGGTGGAAGGTCAGCACTTTCGCTTTTTCCTTCGCCAGCGCGTCGCCGACCGTGACGTTGGTGTCGATCACGAACGGCTGACCGGTCAGCGAGATCTCGTTGAGGGTCTTCCTGATCTTGCCGGCGACCATCTTTTCCTGGATGTCGGCGGGCTTGGCGCGGTCCTTCTCGCTCATCTGCGCCAGCGCGATTTCCTTTTCCTTGGCGACGAATTCGGCCGGCACGTGTTCGGGCGAGATGTACTGCGGATTCATCGCGGCGATGTGCATCGCGACGGCGCGCGCGAGTTCCGCGCTGCCGCCTTCCAGCGCGACCAGCACGCCGATCCGGCCGCCATGCACGTAGGCGCCCGGCACGGGCGCGCGGTCGAGGCGCGCGAGGCGGCGCACCTGCACGTTCTCGCCGACCTTGGCGACCAGCCACTGGCGGGCTTCCTCGACGGTGGGGCCGTAGGAGGTCTTGGCGGCCTTCAGCGCCTCGACGTCCTGCGCGCCGCTCTCGAGCGCGGTCTTCGCCACCTCGTCGGCGAACTTCATGAAGTTCTCGTCCTTGGCCACGAAGTCGGTTTCGGAATTGACCTCGACCAGCACGGCGCTGTCCTTCGATTGCGCCAGCACGATCTTGCCCTCGGCGGCCACCCGGCCGGCCTTCTTGTCGGCCTTGGCCAGGCCCTGCTTGCGCAGCCACTCGACCGCGGCGGCGATGTCGCCACGGTTCTCGGTGAGCGCCTTCTTGCATTCCATCATGCCGGCGCCGGAGCGCTCGCGCAGTTCCTTGACCATTGCGGCGGTGATTTCCATGGGTTACCTCTGCAAATTTCGGAGCGCCGCAGTACAGCGGCATAAAGCCCCTCTCCCCGTGGGAGAAGGGAAGGCTGGGCCCGTGCGCGGCGATTACTTCGCCGCGTCCTCGTCGGCCGCCTCGTTTTCGGCAACCTCGGCTTCGGCGCGTTCCAGGCCGGCTTCGTCATCGTCGCCCGGCGGCGGCACGCTGGCGGCGCGGCGGCGCGGCGCGGACTTCTTCGCGGCGCGGCGCGGGGCCTGCTTGCGGCGTTCGTCGCCGGCATCGGCGACCACCGGGTTGCCTTCGGCGTCGAGTTCGACGAACTCGTTTTCGTCACCGCGTGCGGCGATCGGCGCGGCGGCCTTGCCTTCCAGCACGGCATCGGCGGCGGCGCGCACGTACAGCTGCACCGCGCGGATCGCGTCATCGTTGCCGGGGATCGCGTACTCGACCAGGGTGGGGTCGTAGTTGGTGTCCACCACGGCCACCACCGGGATGCCCAGCTTCTTCGCTTCCAGCACCGCGATGTTCTCGTGGCCGATGTCGATCACGAACAGCGCGTCCGGCAGGCGGTTCATGTTCTTGATGCCGCCCAGCGACTTCTCGAGCTTGTCGCGCTCGCGGCGCAGCGCCAGCACTTCGTGCTTGACCAGCTTGTTGAAGGTGCCGTCGGTCTCGGCCTCCTCGAGTTCCTTGAGGCGCGTGACCGACTGCTTGATGGTGCGGAAGTTGGTGAGCATGCCGCCCAGCCAGCGCTGGTTGACGTAGGGCATCCCGCAGCGTTTGGCTTCTTCCTCGATCGCCTCGCGCGCCGAGCGCTTGGTGCCCACGAACAGGATGATGCCGCGCTTCTGCGCGATCCCGGACAGGTAGTTCATCGCGTCGGAGAAGAGCGGCAGCGTCTTCTCGAGGTTGATGATGTGGATCTTGCCGCGGGCGCCGAAGATGTAGGGCGCCATGCGCGGGTTCCAGTAGCGGGTCTGGTGGCCGAAGTGCACGCCGGCTTCCAGCATTTGCCGCATGGTGACGGAAGGCATTGTTTTGACTCCTGACGGGGAACCTGCCTTTGCCTTCGTCATCCGCAACGAGAGTGCGGAGGTCATTCCGGCAAACGTGGTTCCGGGGTTGGGCTTCCGCAGGCCCCGCGGCAACGACCTTCTCGCGAAGGACCCCGCTGCCGGTGCATCACGATGGATGCAGGCCTGCGTGTGGATTCGCCGGTGACGCCCGGCGTGGGCGACCCTGCCTCGGCAAAGCCCTGCAAGTGTAGGGAGATCGCGCTGCCGAGGCAAGTTCGGCCGCTGCATGAATGCGCGCGACGCCGCGATGGCCGATAATATCCGGCCATGCCCATCGTTCCCAAAACCCCCGAAGAGATCGAGAAAATGCGCGTGGCCGGCCGGCTGGCCGCCGAGGTGCTGGCCATGCTCAAGGAGCACGTCAAGCCGGGCGTCACCACCGAAGACCTGGACCGGATCGCCCACGACCACATCGTCAACGTCCAGCACGCGATCCCGGCCAACGTGGGTTACCGGGGTTATCCCAAGACCCTGTGCACCTCGGTCAACCAGGTGATTTGCCACGGCATACCGAGCCCCGGCAAGGTTCTGAAGGACGGCGACATCGTCAACATCGACGTCACCGTGATCAAGGACGGCTGGCACGGCGACACCAGCCGGATGTATTTCGTGGGGACGCCTTCGGTGCTGGCCAGGCGGCTGGTCGATACCACCTTCGAGGCGATGATGCTGGGCATCCGGCAGGTCCGCCCCGGCGCCACGCTGGGCGACATCGGCCACGCGATCCAGAAACATGCGGAAGCGGCCGGCTTCTCGGTGGTGCGCGAATACTGCGGGCACGGCATCGGGAAGATCTACCACGACGATCCGCAGATCCTGCATTACGGCAAGCCCGGCACCGGCATGCGGCTGGAAAAGGGCATGACCTTCACCATCGAACCGATGATCAATGCCGGCAAGCCCGGCACGCGCCAGTTGCCGGACGGCTGGACGGTGGTCACCCGTGACCACTCGCTGTCGGCCCAGTGGGAGCATACCGTCGCCGTCACCGACGACGGATTCGAGATCCTGACACCTTGGCCGGATGCCTGACCCTTGAAAAGCGGGAACGCGGCGGGATGCGTGCAGGCGGGCGTGCGTCATCGTTGCCGGAGCCCCGCACGGCGCGGAAAGACGCGCCGGATTCGCATGGACAGCGCGGGAACAGCGCGCCGGCTTCCGGTTACGGGGTTCCCGGCCCGTGCCGGAACGACGTTAATCTGGCCTCCCGTCTGCGCCGCCATTTTCCGTGATCGAAGCCGCGCCTCACCCCGCCATTCCGCCGCGCCCGCGCCTGCCCGCCGCGTTGCCGCGCGCGGGCGCGTCGCCCGCCGCGCGCGCGGCGCTGCGGCAGTTGCTGGACGACGACGCGCGCGCCCTGGCGGCGGCGTTCCGCGACGGCGCCGATGCCTCGGCGCTGGCGTATGCCCGCGCACGGACGATCAGCGCCGTGTGCACGCACGTGTGGGCCGTGTATCCCGGTGAAACCGGCGCAGCCGCGCTGTTCGCGGTGGGCGGTTTCGGGCACGGCCTGCTGTTTCCGCATTCGGACGTCGATCTGCTGGTGTTGCACGACGGGACGCCGGACGACGCGACGGCGCGCGCGCTGGAAGCGTTCTTCGGATGCCTGTGGGACATCGGCCTGAAACCCGGACAGGCCGTGCGCACGCTGACGGAGTGCCGTGAACTCGCGGCCGCCGACGTCAGCGTGTTCACCAGCCTGCTGGATGCACGGCGCCTCGCCGGGGCGGAACGTTTCGACGGGGCGCTGCATGGGCTGATCGGGGGCCTGTGGCCCCCCGAGGCCTATCTCGCCGCCAAGCTGGAAGAGCGCGCGCGGCGCCACGCGCGCCACGACGACACCACCCACAACCTGGAACCCGACATCAAGAACGGCCCGGGCGGGCTGCGCAATCTCGACCTGATCCGCTGGCTGGGGCGCCGGATCGCGGGCGCGAACGAGCTCGAGGCGCTGGTCCGCGCAGGACTGCTGGAGGCGACCGAACGCGACGTGCTGCGGCAGGCGCGCGCAACCCTCCGTCGGATCCGCTACGCGCTGCACCTGGAGGCCGGCCGGGCCGAGGAACGGCTGCTGTTCGACTGGCAGCGCGCGCTGGCCGTGCGGCTCGGTTACGGCGACGGGCAGGACGGCAATCTCGGCGTCGAACGCTTCATGCAGGATTACTACCGCGCGGCGGGCAGCGCGGAAAAACTGTTGACGCAGCTGCTGGAGCGCTTCGAGGAACACCTGCATCCGTTGCCGCCGCCGCGCACGCTGGACGCGCACTTCGCGATGCGCGGCGAGCGGCTGGAACTGCACGATCCCGGCTGGCTGCTCCGCGAACCGGCGGCGCTGATCGAGGTGTTCGTCCGCCGCTTCGACACCGCAGGCTGCACCGGCATCACCGCGGCCACGATGCGCGCGGTCGAGCACGCGCTGGCCAGGCATGGCGAGGCGCTGTCGCGTGACGGCGGCGTGCTGCGCGCGTTCCTCGCGCTGCTGCGCAAGGGCGCGGACGCGGTGCGCGTGCTGGAAGCCCTGAACCGCCACGGCGTGCTGGCCGCGATCCTGCCGCCGTTCGCGCGCGTGGTCGGCCGGATGCAATACGACCTGTTCCACATCTACACGGTCGATGAACACACGCTGCGGGTCCTGCGCAACGTCGCGCGCTATGCGCAGCCGGAAACCCGCGCCGCGCTGCCGCTGGCCTGCGAGGCGTACGATCGGCTGGACAGGCCCGAACTGCTGCTGCTGGCCGCGCTGTTCCACGACATCGCCAAGGGCCGCGGCGGCGACCATTCGGAACTGGGCGAGGACGAGGCGCGCGCCTTCTGCACGAGGCTGGGCCTGGCCGAGGCCGATACCGACGAAGTCGCGTGGCTGGTGCGCTGGCATCTCCTGATGAGCGTGACCGCGCAGCGTCAGGACATCGCCGATCCCGACGTGGTGCATCGCTTCGCGGTCCAGGTGGGAGACTGGGACCGGCTGGACCGGCTGTACCTGCTCACCATCGCCGACATCACCGGCACCAGCCCGAAACTCTGGAACTCGTGGAAGGACAGGTTGCTGGCGGACCTGTACGTTTCCACCCGCTACGTGCTGCGCCGCGATCTGGAGCGGCCCGCGCGCGCCGAGGTGCGCGTGCGCGAGATGCGTGAACGCGTGCTGGCGCTGCTGGCCGGGTCGGGCGTCGACGCGGCGCGCGCCGCGCCGGTGCTGGGCGAATTTCCGGAAGCGGCGCTGCTGCGGCAGCGTCCGGACCTGCTGGCGTGGCAGGTGCGCACGCTGCTGGGTGCGGACGATGCGGCGACCGTGGTCGCGGTCCGGCCCCCGGATGTGCGCGGCGGCACCGAGGTGTTCGTGGCCACGCCCGACCGCGACGGCCTGTTCGCGGCGGTCGCGGCCACCCTGGACCGGCTGCGCTTCGACGTGGTTGCGGCGCGCGTGATGACCAGCCGCCGGGGACGCGCCCTCGACACCTTCACCGTACTCGAGGCGGGCAGCCAGGCGCCTGCGCGCGCCGAGCGCGCGGCCGAGCTGCGGCAGGCGTTGCTGCGCGCGCTGGCTGCGGCGGAGCTGCGCACCCAGCCGGCACGCCGCAGCCTGGCCCGGCGTCTCAGACACTTCCAGCGTCCGCCGCAGATCGACTTCCACGAGGACGCGGCAGCGGCGCGCACGCGGTTGTCGCTGGTGTGCAGCGACCGGCCCGGACTGCTGGTGTCGATCGCGCAGGCGTTCCTGGATGCAGGCGTGCGCGTGCACGATGCGCGCATCGCGACCTTCGGCGATCGGGTCGAGGATTTCTTCGAACTGAGCGACCGCCGCGACCGGCCGCTGGCCGCGCCGGCGCAGGCCGCGTTGCGGGCGGCGTTGCAGCGGCGCCTCGCGCCGGGCAGCATGGCGCACCCGGAGGACAGCCATGCACGAACTTGAACCGGTGATCGAGGATGCCTGGGACCGGCGCGCATCGCTGGATGCCCTGCGCATGCGCTCGCTGCGGCGCGTGCTGGACAAGGTGCTGGACGCGCTGGAAGCCGGATCGCTGCGTGTCACCGAACCGGATGGCCGGGGCGGCTGGACGGTGCATGCCTGGCTCAAGAAGGCGGTGCTGCTGTATTTCCGCGCGCACGACCAGCGGCTGATGGACGGCGGCGCAATGGCCGCGTTCGACAAGGTGCCGCTGCGCTTTGCCGGCGCCGACGATGCGGCGTTCCGGAAAACCGGTGCGCGGCTGGCGCCGGGCGCGCTGGTGCGGCGCGGCGCGTTCATCGGCAAGGACGCGGTGCTGATGCCGAGCTACGTCAACATCGGTGCCTACGTGGGCCCCGGCACGATGGTCGATACCTGGGCCACCGTCGGTTCCTGCGCGCAGATCGGTGCGCGCGTGCACCTGTCGGGCGGTGTCGGCATCGGTGGCGTGCTGGAGCCGGTGCAGGCTGCGCCGACGATCATCGAGGACGGCTGTTTCATCGGCGCGCGCTCGGAAGTGGTGGAAGGCGTGATCGTCGAACGCGGCAGCGTGATCGGGATGGGCGTGTTCCTCGGCCAATCGACGCGCATCTATGACCGCGCGACCAGGAAGGTCGGTTACGGCCGCGTGCCCGCAGGGAGCGTGGTGGTGGCGGGCTCGCTGCCGGCCGCGGACGGCTCGCATGGCCTGTACGCGGCGGTGATCGTCAAGCGGGTGGACGAGAAGACGCGCAGCAAGACCTAGATCAACGAATTGCTGCGAAGCGGCGAATGATGCGGCGGAGACACGGGGATGGAGAGGATCTCGTACGGGGGCACCTTTTTCATCAAGGTCATTTTTCCCGCATTCTGGTTCGTCTTTCTCGCCGCATTCATGATCGTCGGCGTCTCGGCGAACGCCTGGAAACAGCCGATATTCATCATCCAGCCGCTGGTGATGATGGCATTCGGGTATTTCCTGTTTCGCAGGCTGGCATGGGATCTGGCGGACGAGGTGCGTGATGGCGGCAACTTCCTGTTGGTGCGCAAGGGCCCGGTGGAGCAGCGGATACCGTTGGCGAATGTGATGAACGTGAGCATGAGCCAGTTCACCCACCCCAGGCGGCTGACGCTCCGCTTGCGAACGTCTTGCGCGTTTGGCGATGAAATCGCATTCATCCCGAGGCTGCCGGTCATCCAGTTCAATCCATTCGCGCGCAACGCCATTGCGGAAAACCTGATCCGGCGCGTCGACGACACGCGGCGAGGCAAGACGGCATGACCACGCTTTACGGGCTGTCCACCTGCGACACCTGCCGCAAGGCCCGCAACTGGCTGGACCGGTTCGGCGTGGCTTACACGTTCGTGGACTATCGCGCGAATCCGGTGCCGGCCGCGACCCTGCAGGCCTGGGCACGGCAACTCGGCGGCTGGGAGAAGCTGGTCAACAAGTCCTCGACGACGTGGCACAACCTGCTGCCGCAGCGCAAGGACCCGCGCAGCGATCCGGAATGGACGCTGCTGCTCAAGGAGTATCCCGCGCTGATCCGGCGTCCGGTGGTGGTGCCGGACGACGGCAGCGTGCACCTCGGTTTCAGCGACAACGGCTTCCGGAAGCTGTTCGGCAGGCCATGAGCGACGTCGCCGAATTGACGGCCGAACTGGTCCGCCGCCGTTCGATCACACCGGACGATGCCGGCTGCCAGGCGTTGCTCGCACAGCGCCTGCAGCGCGCCGGTTTCCGCTGCGAACACCTGCGCTACGGCGACGTGTCGAACCTGTGGGCCGCGCACGGACAGGGCGATCCGGTGCTGGTGTTCCTGGGTCATACCGATGTCGTGCCGAGCGGGCCGGAGGAGGTCTGGACCTCGCCGCCATTCACGCCGGCGATCCGCGATGGCAAGTTGTACGGGCGCGGCGCGGCGGACATGAAGTCCGGCGTGGCCGCGATGACGATCGCGCTGGAACGCTTCGTCATCGAACATCCGCGGCATCGCGGCAGTGTCGCGCTGCTGCTGACCAGCGACGAGGAAGGGCCGACCAATCTGGATGGCGTGCGCCGGGTCGCGCAGCATTTCCGTGAAACCGGCCAGCGCATCGCTTGGTGCGTGGTCGGCGAGCCGTCGTCGAAGGAAAGGTTGGGCGATCTGATCCGCGTCGGCCGCCGCGGCTCCTTGTCTGGAACCTTGACCGTGCGCGGCGTGCAGGGCCACGTCGCCTATCCCGAGAAGGCGCTGAACCCGATCCATGCGCTCGCGCCCGCGCTGGCGGAATTGGTCGCGACGAGTTGGGACGACGGCAACGAGGACTTCCCACCTACCTCGTTCCAGATTTCCAACCTCAACGCCGGCACCGGCGCGCTCAACGTGATACCCGGATCACTCGTCGCGCATTTCAATTTCCGCTTCGGCACCGCCAGCCGCGCAGAAGACTTGCGCGACCGCACGGAGGCGATCCTGAAAAAACACCGGGTCGATTATTCGATCGAATGGAATCTCTCCGGCGAACCGTTCCTGTCGCCCGCAAATGGAAAATTGCGCGAAACCGTGATCGCGGTTTGTCGCGAACTGTGCGGCGTCGAACCGGAGCAGAGCACCGGCGGCGGCACCTCGGACGGCCGCTTCATCGCCCCACTCGGCGCGGAAGTGCTGGAACTTGGCCCGGTGAACGCCAGCATCCACAAGATCGACGAGCACGTTGCGATCGACGACCTTCAGCGCTTGCCCGGTTTGTATCAAACGATCTGCGAACGCTTGTTGTGATCACCGCTGATCATTGATCGATGCACGCGACTCGGTCACGGCGATGCTGCGCTCAATGCCCGGTGTCCACGCCGATTGCTGCCGGCCTGGCTTTGGCGCGTGAGGCAAGCCGCGCGCCCAGTGCGACCAGAGGCGCCAGCGTGATCAGAAACGTCAAGTGATACCAGATCGGAAACTTGTTCCAGACATGGATGTGGTCGGGCACAAACAACGCAAGCAGCACCAGTCCGACGATCCAGGGCGCCATGTTTGCGGGCGTCATTGCACGCACCAGCGCGCCGGTGAGGAGCGACGTGAGCGCCCCGATCGAAAGCCGGGCGATTTTCATGCCGAGCGTGAACGACATCAGCGGCTCTGCCTGCACGTATCCGGGCAGCCACAGCCGCAAGCCCCAGTTGAGGATCGTCACGATCACGACCCATGCCACCAGTCCAACGACGATTCCAGCGATCGTGCGCCACATGGCCCTCTCCCGTATATTGGTTGAAATACAATAGTACAATCAAACTATGAAAGCAAAATTGCTCATTCTTGGCGTGTTGCACCGCGGCAACTTTCATCCCTATGAAGTCAAGCGCCGTCTGGAGAATGCGATGGTCGAGTGTTACACCGACGTCGATGTCGGAACGCTCTACTACGCAATCAGGCAACTGGAGAAAGAGCGTTCGATCTCGGCGGTGTCGCGGCAGCGCGTGGCGCGCGGCGGCATGCGCACGGTTTACAAGATCACCGCGAAGGGAAGGGCCGAATTCCGGGAATTGCTGCACCGGAAATTTGAGGAAGAAGGTCCGGTGTCGCAGACGTTGTATGGCGCGCTCCTGTTTCTGCACCTCAGCGATCTTGCCGTGGTCGAAGAAGTCATTCGTCGCCGGATCGCGCGCCTCGACGAACTCATCGCCAAGCTTGGGCCGATCCGCAAAGAGCTTCGTCCGGTGCTCTCGACCGGCGGAGAACATCTGCTGCGCCATCTCGACAAGCAACGGCGCCTCGACCGCGATTGGCTGAAAGGTCTGCTGGCCGATGTCAAAGCACGTCGCGTGCGCGACGTCGCCGACCCGAAGCGTCTGGCAAGCAGCGCCGCCAGCGCAACCCGGATGAAGTGAAAACGGAATCCGGGATGTATCGATCACTTCCCGGATTCCACTGCGCTGCGTCCGGGCTACTCGTTCGTTGCCGGTTGCAAGGTCATTCGATACTTCGTTTCGCCCGGCAGCAGCGATGTGGGTTGCCCGCGCACCCATTGTTCGTGACCGGCGCCGAAATACGGCGTCAGCGGATTGTCGGATTGGCCGGCCGGCATTTCCAGAATGCCATGCGCCTCCTCGCCGGGTCGCACGCTGAGCCGCATCGACGCGCCGAAATCGGGACGCTGCACGCGCGGCATGTCGCGGTCGCCCGGCAGCGGCTGGTGCGGCATGTCGATGAAGCGCGACAGCCATGACGGCAGCGCGACCGACAGCGGGTTGTCGATCCTGGCCGTGTTGCGTTCACCCCACGTTTTCGACGACAGCGGTCCGGGCAGCTTCGCCAGTTCGTCGGCCACCTCGCGCGCGGAATCGATCAGCAACGCGTTCCAGTCCTTGTATTTCGGATCGAGCAGCCACGCGGGCTTCCGCGTCACCATCGTCCACACCGCGTGTTCGCCGACCTCGATGGTCGGCCATTTGAAATCCGGCCACTTCGCCGCCGCGCGCGCGGCAAACGGCGCCAGCACGTTGTCGCGCACGCGGTTGTGGAACAGCCGCACGATCCGGTAACCGACGCTGCCGGTCGCGGCGCGCGCCTGCCACTGCTGAACGTAGGGTTTCATCGCCCTCAGCTGAGGGCAGGACGCCCCAATCCCGGCCAGCACAGGGACGTGCGCCGAGCCGGGACCCATTCGATCGCACTGCGAAAGCACATCCAGCAGCAGCTTCTGCCAGCGTGCGAGAAACAGCGCGCGATCATCGAGCTGGATGTCAAGGGTGTCACGAGGCGCAAAACGGTCGCGCGCGAAAAGATCGTCACGGATCTGCTGCGCGCGTGCGCCACGGTCGTAACCGCCGTCGCCCAGCAGTTGCAGGGCGTCGCCGGACACGATCCGCTGGTTGGCGGTCCAGATCCGGTGATCAGGCGGATTCTCGATGCGGGGATCCTGAGCGGGCGCCGCGTAGCCGATCCAGCCGGTGCCGGGTTTTGACCAGTCGGCCGGCGCCGAGGGATCGAAGCCGGCGCGCAACGGAAACACGCTGCCCGCGATGCTCCAGCCGACATGGCCCTGTGCGTCGGCAACCACCAGGTTCTGCGGCGGGATGCCGATGGTGGGCGCGAGCGCAAGGGCCTGATCGACGTTGCGCGTGGTTTCCAGTTGCATCAGATTGAGATTGAGCGCGCGCGGATCCTGCGCGATCCAGGCCAGCGCCAGCGGCGTGCCGTCGGTGTCCTTGTCCATGATCGGACCCCAGATGGTGTCCTCGACGGTCATGTGCACGTCGGGTGCACCCTTCACGTGGATCGTCTCGTCGTGATCGACGAACGCGACCCAGCCTTCGGGCGTCCTGTAGCGCGAGGGATCCTTCGGATCGCGGATCACGCGCACCCAGTCCATCCAGTCGCCTTCGCTGTTGGTGAAGCCCCAGGCGATGTGTCCGTTGCTGCCGATCACCAGCGCCGGCACACCGGGCAGGGTGACGCCGTTCAAGTCGATCATTTTTTCCGGATCGGCGGGATCGGGCCAGCGCATCCGCGCGCGGTACCAGATGTCCGGCACCGCGAGGTGCAGGTGCGGATCGTTGGCCAGCAACGCGGCGCCGCCGGTCAATGCGCCGCCGACGGCGAAGCCGTTGCTGCCGATGCCGGTGGCGGCTGCCGCCGCTTCCGCGACCGCGCGCGCGCCTTTCGCCCACGCGACCTGCTTCAGCGGCTGCCCGCGCAGGTCGAACACTTCCGCGCCCGGCATCGGCACGGGCTGCGAGGGGCCGCCCTGCATGGGGGTTTCCCAACGCGGATCGGGCGCCAGCAGGAAATCGGCGAGCGTGCGCGGCAGCACCGCGCGCAGGCGCGCGATGTCGAGTTCGCGGCGGTTCTGGCCGTCCTGGTTGAGGTCGAGGAACATCGAATCGATCGCGAGGATCGAATCCTGGTCGATCCATCGCTGCGGCTTCGCGCCGAGCAGGAGGTATTCCCAGGGCCGCACCGCCAGCGCATGCAGACCTGCGTTGACGCCGGCGGTGTAAGCATCCAGCACTGCGCGGTCGTGCGGCGGCATCAGCGCGAGTTCCCGTGCCGCGAGCGCGCGGAAGCGGTGGCGGCGGCGATCTTCGTCCATCGTGAGCGCCGCCTTGCCGACCAGCGCCGACAGCTCGCCCGCGGCGTTGCGGCGCAGCAGGTCCATCTGGAAGAAGCGCTCCTGTCCGTGCAGGAAGCCCAGCGCGAAGGCGAGATCGCGGCGGTTGCGGGCGTCCAGGGTCGGCACGCCGTTCGCGTCGCGCACCACCGTGACCGGCGCCGACAGGCCGTTCAGGGCGAGCGTACCGTTCAACTGCGGCCGGCTGCCGGCCAGCAGCCGCCAGCCGAGCGCCAGCGCGATCACCGCGACGATCAGCAGCGTGATGACGACGCGGCGGAGCCAGCGCATGCAGCCTCACCCCTCGATGACCGGCCGCATTCTTTCAGACTCCGCGCCTTCGAGACAATCGTGTCGTCGGGTTTCCCCCGGCCACCCGGGTTTCCATGTCGGTCCGGGCGATGCGAGGAAACGTCAGCTCGCTCGACGTCGTTGCCGGCGCAGCAGCATCAGAAGCCGCGGCCGTGGAAGCGGCCGCTGCCACCGCCGATCGAAATCCCGATGCCCCCGGTGGGATGCTCGCAACTGCCGAAGGCCTTGCTGAAGTTGACGTTGGCGGCGCCCCACGTACCACTGCCCCGGCGACCCGCACTGACCACGCCGGTGCTGACGCTGCCGTGCATCTGCGTCTGGTTGTAGGTGGAATCATCGCAGGCCGGCGCCAGAGCCACTGCCGCATTGTCGGGACGGCCGCTGGTGTCGCCGTAATACACGCCGGGCGCGGCGTGCGCGTGACCCGCGGTGCTGCCGGCGGCGGTCGGCACGCTGCCCGGCGGCAATTGCAGGTTCAGGGAGCTGTCGGCCGTCTGGGCCAGGGCGGGCGCAGCCAGCAATCCGGCCGTCAGGAGCAGGGCAAAACGTTGAGCGTACATGGCCAATTCCCCGCTTGCCGGCGTGCCTTATGCGGCACACGGGCGTTGGAAACCGTGCCGGGCGGGAAGTTCCCGCCGGCGTTCACGCCGTGGATTCGATCCTCTCCACCCGCCGCAGCCCGCGCGGCAGCAGCCCGCCGCGCTGCGCCCGGCTGCCGCCGTATTCGACGAGGTCGGCCCATTTCAGGGTCAGCTTGCGCTGGCCCGCATGCAGCGTGACTTCGCCTGCGCCTTCCGCGACCACCGCGATGCCGGCCACGCGTTCCTCGCCGGATTGCCATTTCGCCTTCGGGATTTCGATCAGCTTGTTGCCCCGTCCGCGCTCGAGTTCCGGCAGGGCGGCGACCGAGAACATCAGCAGGTGCCCTTCCGTCGTGACGACCACGATCCGGTCGCGCGCGGGATCGTTCACCACCGCCGGTTGCAGCACGCGCGCGCCGTCGTCCATGCTGATCACCTGCTTGCCACCCTTCTTGTTGGCCAGCAGCGCCTCGAAGCGCGTGATGAAACCGTAGCCCGCGTCGGTGGCCAGCACCAGGCGGGTGTCGTTGTCGCCGATCGCGAGCGCGTCGAAGCGCGCACCCGCGGGTGGCGTGAAGCGGCCGGTCAGGGGTTCGCCGTTGCCGCGCGCCGAGGGCAGGGTGTGCGCGGGCGTGGAGTAACTGCGCCCGGTCGAATCGAGGAAGGCGACCTGCTGCGCGCTCCTGCCGCGCATCGCGGCGAGGAATGCATCGCCCTCGCGGTACGACAGTTCGCGCGCATCGACATCGTGGCCCCTGGCCGCGCGCGCCCAGCCCTTCTGTGACAGCACCACGGTCACGGGCTCGGAAACCACCAGCTCGCTTTCGTCCAGCGCCTGCGCGGCCGCACGCTCGACCAGCGGCGAGCGGCGCGCGTCGCCGTACTTGTCGGCGTCGGCTTTCAGTTCCTGCTTGATCAGCGTCTTCAGGCGCGCCTTCGATTTCAGCGTCACCCCGATCTTCGCGCGTTCCTCTTCCAGCTCGTCGCGCTCGGCGTCGAGTTTCATTTCCTCCAGCCGCGCCAGTTGCCGCAGTTTGGTTTCGAGGATGTAATCGGCCTGTTCTTCGCTCAACTTGAAGCGCTTGATCAAGGCGGGTTTGGGTTCGTCCTCGTGGCGGACGATCCGGATGACTTCATCCAAATTGAGAAACGCGATCCGCAGCCCTTCCAGCAGGTGCAACCGGCGTTCGACCTTTTCCAGCCTGTGCTGCAAGCGCCGCGTGACGGTGTCACTGCGGAAGCGCAGCCATTCTTCCAGGATCTGTTTCAGCGTCTTGACCTGCGGCCGGCCGTCCAGCCCGATCATGTTGAGGTTGACGCGGAAGCTCTTCTCGAGATCGGTGGTGGCGAACAGGTGCTGCATCATCGCGTCGGTGTCCACGCGGTTCGAGCGCGGGATCAGTACCAGCCGCACCGGGTTCTCGTGGTCGGACTCGTCGCGCAGGTCTTCCAGCATCGGCAGCTTCTTCGCGCGCATCTGCGCGGCGATCTGTTCGATCACCTTGGCCGGCGACACCTGGTGCGGCAGCGCGGTCAACACGATGTTGCCGCGTTCTTCCATGTACACCGCGCGGCAGCGCACCGAACCGTTGCCGGTCGCGTACATCGCCACCAGTTCATTGCGCGGCGTGATGATTTCCGCGGCGGTCGGAAAGTCCGGGCCCTTGATGTGTTCGCACAGCTCGGCGACGCTGGCGGAAGGCTCGTCCAGCAGATGGATGCACGCCGCCGCGATTTCGCGCAGGTTGTGCGGCGGGATGTCGGTGGCCATGCCCACCGCGATGCCGGTGGCACCGTTCAGCAGCACGTGCGGCATCCGCGCCGGCAGCCATGAGGGTTCCGTGAGCGTGCCGTCGAAATTGGGCGTCCATTCCACCGTGCCCATTCCGAGTTCGCCCAGCAGCAGTTCGGCGATCGGCGTCAGCCGCGACTCGGTGTAGCGCATCGCCGCAAAGGATTTGGGATCGTCGGGCGAACCGAAGTTGCCCTGACCGTCGATCAACGGATAGCGGTAACTGAATGGCTGCGCCATCAGCACCAGTGCTTCGTAGCAGGCCATGTCGCCATGCGGATGGAACTTGCCGATCACGTCGCCCACGGTGCGTGCGGATTTCTTGGGCTTGGCGGCGGCGGCAAGGCCGAGTTCGCTCATCGCATAGACGATGCGGCGCTGCACGGGTTTCAGGCCATCGCCGATGAAGGGCAGGGCGCGGTCCAGCACCACGTACATCGAGTAGTCGAGGTAGGCGCGCTCGGCGTATTCGCGCAGCGGGATCTGTTCGAAGTTGGTTTGCAAGTCAGTCATCTTCTTTCGTCATTTAGGCGACGCGGTGAGCGGCCATGGATGGCCGCGTTTTGAGTAGCGAGGAAAGCCGGAATCCATTTTTGATTGGGCAAGCAACCGTCCCTGGTGAAGAGCGCCGGCCCGGCCATCCCTGGCCGATCGCTCAGCCGAGCACGCGATGCGATTCAACGCATCGCGTAAACGCTCGGCATCGCCCCCATCCGCAGCACTTTCACGGTAAGCGCTTCGCGGACGATTTGATAGACCAGTCGATGCTGGATATTGATGCGGCGGGAATACGCGCCGGCGAGGTCGCCGACGAGTTTTTCGTACGGGGGCGGACTGGCCAGCGGGTTGCGCGCCAGCACGTCCAGCAAGGCTTGTGCCCTGGCCTGCAGGCCCGCGGCTTTCAGTTTCCTCGCGTCCTTTTGCGCCTGGCGCGTGTAGACCAGCGTCCAGCTCACCAGCCGGGGGTCCGCGGCAGTTTGTCGACAGGTGTTTTCATGCCGCGCTTGATCGACTCGCGCATGCCCGGGATCGAGAGCAGGTACAGCGTTTCCTGGATGGCCGACCAGTCCTCCTCGGAAATCAGCACGCCGCTGTTGCGTTTGCCGGCGATCCGGATCGGCTTGTGGGTTTCCGCGGCCTCGTCCAGAAGGCGGTAGAGGTTGGCGCGCGCTTCGCTTGCGGTGATCTGGCTCATGTGGTACTCCTTTGCACGAAGCGTACGTGATTGCGTACGCTTTGGCAACGCCTCAATGCACGCGTTCGGTGGCGATGCCGAGTTTCGCTAGCTGCACCTGCACGCTGTCCGGGCCGGCGAGGTGTCCCGCGCCGACCGCGACAAAGATCGTGCCGTGTTGCTGCAGCAATTCCTGGATCCGTTTCGCCCAGTCGCGGTTGCGGTTCACCAGCAGGATTTCGTAGAGCTCCGGGTACTTGTCGTGCATGTCGGCGTTCACGACCTGCGCGATGGCGTCGACGTCACCGGCCTGCCAGTTTTTCACCAGCGCGGCGATCAGCGCCGGCCCCTTGTCGAAATCGTCGAGGGTGCTGCGCAGCAGGTCGATCTGCTGCGGTTGCGGCAATCCGGCGAAGAACCGGATCTGTTCCTCGGCGGTCTCGAACGCATCGATCGGCTTGCCTTCCGCCTTGAATTCGCGCTGCAGTACCTTGTCGGCGCCCGAGTGCGGGTCGTAGCCGGCCTTGACGATCGGCGCGACCGCCAGCGTCAGCGCGGCCAGCCACGGCTTCAGCGATTCCAGCCCGGCTTCGCCGCCCGGCAATCCTGCGCTTTCCGCGGCGGATTCGAGTCGCGCGCGATCGGCGCCGTCCAGCTCGCTGGACAGTCTGTGCGACGGATCGACGCCGTATTCGAGGATCAGCGGCTGCATCGTCGCCGGCGAATCGTCGTCTTCCTCCACGTACAGCGTGCCGCTGGCCGCCAGCGCCCGGTCAAGCGCCGGATAATGCCATGGCGCATCCCTGGGCAGCACGTGGACCGTGCCGAACAGATAGACGGTCGCAGTGGAACTCTTCACCACCCACAACGCGGGATCGGCCAGCGCCGGTGTGCAGGCCAGCAAGGTGACGGCCAGGCCGAGGCAGAACTTGCGCAGCGTGTTCATGGGTGCCCCTCTGGGCGACTGCGCATTTCCGCATCAAACCCGCGCGTGCCGTCCACAGGCAAACCGCTCAGCGCGGCACGCGGTAACCGCCCGGCACGCCGTGCGGCGACAGGGTGAGCTGCCACAACTGGTCACGGCGGGTGCGGAAGGTCGCCGCGGAACCCGAGAGGTAATAGCGCCACATCCGGCGGAAGCGTTCGTCGTAGCGCGGGTTCCTGGAGAGTTCCGGCCACGCGGCGTCGAAGTTGGCGCGCCACGCCATCAGCGTCTTGTCGTAGTCGGCGCCGAAGTTGTGCCAGTCCTCGACCACGAACAGGTTTTCCAGCGCGGGGGTGACCTGCGAGGCGGCCGGCACCATCGAGTTCGGGAAAATGTATTTCTCGATCCACGGATCGGGCCGCGACGGCGTCGAGTTCACGCCGATGCAATGCAGCACCGACAGCCCATCGTCCTTCAGGCAGCGCCGGCACACCTCGAAATATGTCCGGTAGTTCTTCCAGCCCACGTGTTCGAACATCCCGATCGAGAACACCGCGTCGAATTTCTCGTCGAGCTCGCGGTAATCCTGCAGGCGGATTTCGATCGGCAGCCCCTTGCACAACTCGCGTGCAAACTGCGCCTGCCGTTCGGAGACCGTGACGCCCACGCCCGACACCCCGTACTTTTCGGCGGCGTATTTCAATGCCTCGCCCCAGCCGCAGCCGATGTCCAGCACGCGCATGCCCGGTTCCAGCCGCAGCTTGCGGCAGACCAGGTCCAGCTTGGCTTCCTGCGCGTCGTCCAGGTTGGCCGCGTCCTTCCAGTAGCCGCAGGAATACACCAGCCGCTTGCCCAGCATCGCGGTGAACAGATCATTGCCGATGTCGTAGTGCGCCTTGCCGATCTTGAACGCCTTGCGGCCGCGCTGCAGGTTCAGGAACCGCGCGCGCAGGTGCGCGCGCAGCGCATCGAAATCGCGCAAGTGCTCGTCGAGGTGCGCGCCCAGCACGTGGAAGAAGAAGCCGTCCAGATCCTGGGCGTCCCACCAGCCGTCCATGTACGCTTCACCCAGCCCCAGCGAGCCGTGTGCGAAGGCGCGCGCGAACACGCGCTCGTCGTGCACCCGGATGTCCCACGGCCGATCGCCGTCGATCCTGACGTCCGCGAGATCCAGCAGCGCCTGCGCCTTCTCGCGCAGGTGGCGGTCGTGCCGGGAAACGGGTACGGCGGCAGCCGAGCGGGTGGACACATCGTTCATGGTGTCGTCCTGGCCTGGGTACGCAGACTCCACAACAGCGGACACGCGGCGAGCTGCAGCACCAGCGCCGCGATCACCGCATACAGCGGCCTTACATCGTACAACACGCCGAGCAGCCAGCTTCCCAGAAACCACGCCAGCCCGTAGATCGCGTTGAAGACGCCCATCACGGTGGCGCGCCGGTCCCGGGGGATCCGCTGCGCCACCGCCGCGCGCAGCAGCGAGTCGTGCGCGCCGAAGCCCGCGCCCCACAAGGCCATGCCGGCGACCGCCGCCCACGCGCCGCCGAGGAACACCAGCGGCGCGTACAGCGCCGGCACGACGGTGGTCCACAGCAACACCGACAGGCCGCGCCGGTCGAATGCCTTGCCGAGCACCAGCGCGGCCAGCCCGCCGGCGAGGCTGGCCAGCGCATACAGCACCGGCACCGCATCGCCCGCGACCACGTGGTCCCTGGCGAAATGGAACGCGATCAGCGCGAAGTCGGCATAACCGGCCGCGATCAGCGCGGTCGCGGCCAGGAAGATTTTCAGGTCGCGCAGCGCTCGCGCATCGCCCGGATGCGGCGGAGCGGCGCCGGTGTCGAGATCCTGCGGCTGCGGAAAGCGGATACGCGCGACCAGCAGCACCGCCAGCGCGCACAGCGCCGGCAACAGCAGCCACGCGAAGGCATGCCGGTAGCCGCCGTGCAGGAACAGTACCAGCGCCGCGATCAACGGACCCAGCACCGCGCCGGTCGAATCCAGTGCCTCGTGCAGGCCGAAGGCCCAGCCGGCGCCGCCCATGTCTTTCGCCGCGTGCGCCAGCAGCGCGTCGCGCGCCGGCGTGCGCAGCGCCTTGCCGCAGCGTTCCAGGATAATCAAGGCCGCCGCCGCCGGCCAGTTGCCGGCCAGCGCCAATGCCGGCACCGCGAGCAGGTTGATCGCGTAGCCCGTGATCGTGATCGCCCAGTAGCGGTGCGTCCGGTCGGCCAGCAGTCCGGTGAACAGGCGCAGCACGTAGCCCAGCAGTTCGCCGCCGCCCGCGACCACCGCGACGATGGCACCCGTCGCGCCCAGCGTGCCGAGGAACGGGCCGGTGATCGAACGCGAACCCTCGTAGGTCATGTCGGCGAACAGGCTGACGATGCCGATCAGGACGACGAACGTGAGCGCGCGGCGTGCGGGGGATCGCGCGGGCGCTGTTGCCGGTGGAGACGCGCTGCCGGATGCCATCAGTGCGATTCACCGCCCAATACGCCGAACTCGGCAGGCAAGATCGCGTAGAAGATCTCGAGGTGTTCCTCGCGGACCCGTTGCAGCATCCGATCGGCTTCCGCGCGCGTCACCACGAAGTCCACCCGCACGGTTTCCTGCCCGGCCAGTTCCAGAAAATGCGCCTCGTGCAGCACGCCATGGCGGCCGAAGCCGGCGATCGAGCGGAACGCGGTGCCGCCGTGCAGGCCGAGCTTCCTCGCCTCGCCCAGCAGCCAGTCGTACAGCAGGATGCCGTGGTGACGGCGGTTCTCGTGCACGAAAAAGCGCAGGTACACGCCTTGCGTGGGCGTTTCGCGGACGGGCTCGTTCATGCCACGTTCCTCAGCAGGGCGTGCGTCAGCGCGAAACCGAGCAGGGTCATGCCCAGCGAGCCAACGAGGTGCAGGCCGATCAAGGCCAGCGACCACGCGTATTCCTGGCGCAGCCACAGCGTCACGGTTTCGCCGGAGAAGGTCGAAAAGGTGGTGAGGCCGCCCAGGAATCCCGTGGTGATGAACAGCCGCGTTTCGGGCGAGAGCGCCTGGAACTGCGCGAACGCGCCCAGCACCAGGCCCATGATCAGGCCGCCCAGCAGGTTGGCGGCCAGCGTGCCCAGGGGAATCGTCGGAAAGACTGGGTTGAACCACAACCCGAAAAGGTAACGGAGGCAGGCGCCAAGGAAGGCGCCGCAACCGGTGGCAAGCAGGGCATAGAGCGTGGCCATGTGATTCTTCATCCCGTGTGGTGGGCGGGAATCACGCGCGTCGGCCGCTCGTCATGCCTCAGGCGATGCCTTCACACGGGATGTCCCGTGGAGCAGGCATCATCAGCCTCGCGGCGGTTCGGGGAGGCATGCCATCTCCCGTGCGCTGTCCGCGCATGGTAGCGCGGTGCGGCGCGGTTCCGTCAAGCGCGGGCGCGAGCAATCCGCGCGCCGCAAGGAACGCGCGCGCATCTTCGGCGTCGCGTTCGAACCACGCACGCGCCGAGCCCAGCCGGAACGAGTAACCCCAGGCATCCATGTCGGCCAGTGCACGCTCGCGGCCGAAGCCGGGCAATTCATCGGCCAGCACGATCTGCAGATAGCAGGCGGCGTCTTCCTCTTCGAGCGAATCGCTGGCGTCGGTGTGGATGGACGCGCGCCGCGCGGGATCGGCGACGAGCAGATGACAGGCCTCGTGCAGCAGCGAGTGCAGGGGTGTGTCGGCGCGCGCATGCACGCTGCACCCGATCACGCCGGCCTCGGGTTCACCCCAGTAGCTGCCGGGGATGGGCGCGCCGTCGGCCACGCGGACCAGCCGCAAGCCGTGGCGATCGAGCAGAGACGCGGCCGCCTCGAAACCGACATCGGACACCCGCAGGACGCCGCCGGCCGCGCCGGCGTGGCGATGGCTCACAGGCCGGCCGCCGCGCGCCGGGCCGGCACCGGTTCGGGGCGTACGCGCCCGGCCAGCCACGGCACCGGCGGCAGCGTGTCGCCGTAGGTGTCGCGCACGAACGGATAGCTGCAAAGATCCTTGAGCAGCAGGCTGACCCGGCGGCCGGATTCCGGCATCACCTGCTGGCCCACTTCGCGGAAGCCGAAGGTGCCGTGAAACAGCACCGAGATGTCGTCGCGCGGCTCCAGAAACACCTCGCACGCGAGTTGCGGCGAGCGCACCTCGGCATAGCTTTGCACGTCGCAATACAGCAGCCGGCCCAGACCGTGCCGGCGGTGCAGGTCACCGACCACCACCCGGTCGATGTAGACGAAGCGTTCGCAGTGTTCGCGGAACCAGCGGAAGTTGGAGCTGGTGTGCTCGCTGCCGTCGCGCAGGGCGACCAGAAAACCCGCGAGGTGACCGTCCGCCTCGGCCACCTTGAAATAATCGGCGTGCCGGTACAGCCGTCCAAGCTGGCCGGCGTCCATCGGCAGGATCGATTCGCCGGCCGCGTTGTTGAGCGCGAGTACGGCGCCGAGGTCGCTTTCGCGCACGTCGCGGAGGGTGATGGACGAGGACGTCATGTCGGATGGCCGTTCCGGTTGCGTGCCGGGTCCCGCGGGGACCCGGCCGTTCATTATCGCACGAGCCGATGCAGGGGTCGTGCCGCAGACCCGGTTGTGATCGCCGGCAGGCCGCAAAGTTCGCCGCGCCGGGGTTGCCGCCCTGCGCTATGATCGGCCGGTGGCGCGCCTTGCCTTCAACCACGTTTCCCTGCTGCGTTATGCGGGCCTGTTCACGTATGCCTGCGTGGGCGTGCCACTGGTCAGCCGCGACTGGATGCAGGCCGACCTCGGCGAGGCGACGCAGGTGCACCTGACCCGTGCGCTGCACGCGCAGAGCCACGAGGACTTGCTGCTGTGGGCGGTCAGCTACGTGATCTTCGGCGTGGTGTACTGGCTGCTCACGCGCAACCTGGGTTCGCGGCGGCACTGGCTCATGAAGCTGTCCGGGTTGCTGGTGCTGACCTGTGCGGCGCTGGCGATCGGCTGGTTCAGCGTCAGCGGCCTCGCCGCGCTGCTGTTGATGGTGGTCTGCATGGTCCTGCCGTGGCTGCTGCCGTTGCCGGCCGGCGTGTTGTGGCTGGTGCTGCAGAACGCCGCGCTGATCCCCGTGTTCGCCTCGTTCCCCAACATGGACATCGGCAAGGCGGCCTTGCAGGCCAGCCTGTACCTCGGGTTTTCCGCGATCGCGTTCATCACCTCCATGGTGGCGCGCCAGCAGGCCGACGCACGCGAGGACCAGCGTCGGCTCAATTCGGAACTGCGCGCCACCCGGGCACTGCTGGCCGAATCCAGCCGGATCTCCGAGCGGATGCGGATTGCCCGCGAGCTGCACGACCTGCTCGGGCATCACCTGACCGCGCTCAGCCTGAACCTGGAGGTGGCCGGACACCTGGTGGTCAATCCAGCGGCGGCCGAGCATGTCGCCAAGGCCCGCGACACCGCAAAGCAGTTGCTGGCGGACGTGCGCGAGGTGGTCAGCGAATTGCGCGACGACGACAGCATCGAGCTGACCGATGCCCTGCGCAGCCTGACCGAGGGCGTGCCGGGCCTCACCGTGCACCTCGAATTGCCGCAGCGCTTCGCGGTCGAGGACTCGCGCCGCGCGCAGGTGCTGCTGCGCTGCACGCAGGAAATCATCACCAACGCCGTGCGCCACGCCGAGGCCCGGCACCTGTGGCTGCGCTTCGAGCGCACGCCGCCGGGCATGCTGACCCTGAAGGCGCGCGACGACGGCCACGGCGCCGTCAATCTCAAGCCCGGCAACGGCTTGAACGGCATGCGCGAGCGCCTGGCCGAAGTGGGCGGCCGGCTGTCGATCAGCACCGGCCGCGATCTGGGTTTCGCGCTGGAGGCTTCATTCCCGGTCGAAGGTGCGGCATGATCGCCCCGCAGGGGAACACACTGCCTCGGTTACCGTGTTGCTTGCCGGCCCCCACGGGTCGAGGGGGCGAACCCCTCCGCGTGGGGCGCGGACGGCTCGGGGGTCGCGGGAGAGCGCGGATGCAAGCGAAGCGTGACGGCGGCACGTGCCTTGGGCATTTCGAGGGCGGCGAATGATTTCAGTATGCCTCGTCGATGACCAGACGCTGGTCAGGCAGGGAATCCGTTCGCTGCTGGAGCTGTCACCCGAGATCGAGGTGGTGGCCGAGTGCACCGACGGCGCCTCGGCGCTGGAGGTCATTCCGCAGGTCAAGCCCGACGTGGTGCTGCTGGACATGCGGATGCCCGGCAAGAGCGGGCTGGACGTGCTCAACGCCTTCGCCGCGCGCGGGCGCGTGCCGCCGACGATCATCCTCACCACCTTCGACGACGATCAGCTGGTGCTGGCGGGCCTCAAGGCCGGCGCGCGCGGCTATCTGCTGAAGGACGTGTCGCTGGAACAGCTGGTGGAGGCGGTGCGCACGGTCGCGGCTGGCGGCTCGCTGATCGCGCCGATGGTGACGCAGCGCCTGCTGGCGGGCGTGGGCCGGATGCAGAACCAGTTCACCAGCCTGGAACAGCCCGATCCGCTGACCGAGCGCGAGACCGAGATCCTGCGCCTGATGTCGGGCGGCTACAGCAACAAGGAAATCGCCAACTCGCTGGGCGTGGCCGAGGGCACGGTGAAGAACCACGTGTCCAACATCCTTTCCAAGCTGGGCGTGCGCGACCGGACGCGGGCGGTGTTGAAGGCGCTGGAGCTGGGCATCGTGTGATGCATGCAAGGGCCTTCCGGCCGGCGCGGCGCGGCGCGGCGCAGGGCGGGGGTGATAGCGCGAAAGCCGTGAAGCAAGTACCATCCGCCGCTTGGCGCTGCGCCTTGACGTGTGGTCGGCGGCCCGCCCGGCGACCGCGAATACTGGCAACCCGAACAAATCGTCCGGAGATCCACGCATGACCCGTGTGCTTGAATTCGTTGTGGCCGTGATCATGGTGTTCATTCTTGCCGTGATCGTCGGCCTGTTCCTGCCCAGCCACGGTCACATCGAGCGCACGATCGACATCAGCCACAACCCCCGCCACATCTACGACATCCTCAACAATTTCCGGCGCTTCCCGGATTACGCGGGCCCGGTGTTCCAGGCCGAGGATCCGCAGGTCAAGTTCAGCCTTTCCGGCCCTGCCTACGGCCCCGGCGCGAAGATCAGCTGGACCGGCAACGAGGCGGTCGGCAACGGCACGCTGACCAACGAATCCGGCAACTTCGACATCACCGGCAACGGCAAGGTGGTGTGGGACCTGCAGAACGACTGGCACGGCACCGACAAGGTGTTCACGCTCCAGATCGAGCCACGCAACAACCAGCGCCTCAGCCACGTCACCTGGTCGTACGACGTCGATTACGGCTGGAACCTGATCGACCGCTATTCGCAGCTCTGGATCCACGGCGATCCCGCCACCCTGATCAACTACAGCCTCAATGGCCTGCAGAACCTGCTGGCCTCGATCCCCAACGTCGATTACAGCAAGGTGCCGATGCGGCTGGTGCAGACGCAGCCGGTGCCGGTGCTGCTGGTCTCGACCCAGGCGCCGCGCACGCTGGACGACGTGGACGCCGCCACCGACGCGGCGATGAAGCAGATCCGCCAGGCGATGGACAAGCTGGGCGTGAAGGCGGCCGGTCCGCGCACCGTGATCACCACCGAGTACGGCGACCAGAACTACATCTTCGACGTCGCGGTGCCGATCGACACCACCACGCTGACGGTCAACGGCCAGAGCTACGACCTGACCAAGCTGCCGCCGCCGCCCACCGCCGCGCAACAACTGGCCGCCGCGTCCTCCGCGCCCGCGTCCTCGTCGTCGGCCGCGCCGGCATCGGGGGCCAGCGCCGGCGCACCGGCGTCCGGCTCCTCGGCCGGGGCACCGCCGCAGCCGGGCAGCCTGGACAAGAAGAACCAGTTGGTCGTCGATGCCAGCGTGCGGGCAGTGATGCTGCCGGGCGGCGAGGCGCTCGAAAGCGAATGGACGGGCAGCCCGGCCGGGCTGCCGCTGCTGCGCCTCGACCTCAAGGCCTACGCCGAAACCCACGGCTACAAGTACAACGACACCGCCGACCGCATCTATGACCAGCTGGTCTCGCTGCCCAAGGCACCGTACGACCAGCAGTCGTGGCGGGTGTTCCTGCCGGTGCAGAATGCGCCGGCGCAGACGCCGGAACAGGCGGCCGGACGCGTGCCGCCGCTGGCTCCCCTGAACCCCGCGATCTGGACCGCCAGCGCGGCGCCGCCGTCCAGCTCTTCCGCGGGGCAGAAGCCGGAAGCGGGCAAGAAGAAACCCGAAGCGCACAAGGCCAGACACAGGCACCGCTGAACGCCGGCACGATCGAAAGGCCCGCCTCGAGCGGGCCTTTCGCTGGATGGCCACTTGGGCGGCAGCACGGCGCATGCGCGTGTCGCGGGCACGCCTGCTAAAGTTCACGCACGATGACGCGCGCAATCCGGCGATGATCGAAACCGAACGCCTGTGCAAACGCTACGGCGCCATCGACGCCGTCGCGGACCTCGATCTCAGGGTCGCGCCGGGACAGGTGCTCGCGCTGCTGGGCCCCAACGGGGCGGGCAAGACCACCACGATGCGGATGATCGCCGGGTTCCTGCTGCCCAGTTCCGGTTCGGCGCGCGTATGCGGACACGACGTGGTGCGCGAGCCGATGGCGGCGCGGCGCGCGCTCGGCTACCTTCCGGAAGGTGCGCCGAGTTACGACGAGCTGTCGGTGGCGGAGTTCCTTGCCTTCGCCGCGCGCGTGCGCGGACTGGGCGGCGTCGCGGGCTCGCGGCGGATGGACGAGATGATCGAGCGGTTGCAACTGCAGCCGGTGCTGGCGCAGACCATCGAGACGCTGTCCAAGGGCTACCGCCGGCGGGTGTGTCTGGCGCAGGCGCTGCTGCACGACCCGCCCGCGCTGATCCTGGACGAACCGACCGACGGCCTCGATCCCAACCAGCAGCGCGAGGTGCACGCGCTGATCCGGGGCATGGCGCGCGACCGCGCGATCATCGTCTCGACCCACGCGCTGGACGAAGTGCGCGCGGTGTGCAACCGCGTCGCGATCCTTGCGGGCGGGCGGCTGCGTGCGCAGGGCAGTCCCGCGGAACTGGAACGGCAGTCGCGCTACCACCATGCGGTCAGCTTCCGCGCGCCCGCCAGTGCGCTGGCGCGCGAGATGCTCGCGCGCATGCCCGAGGTCGATGCAGTCGAGGTCGATCCGGTGGATGCGCGTGTCACCGTGTTTCCGCGCGAGGGCAGGGACATCTTCGGCGCGGTGGTACGGCTGCTGGAAGAACAGCACGTGCGCATCGACGAGCTGCAACTGGAGCGTGGACGGCTCGAGGACGTGTTCCGGCGCGTCACCGAGGAGGCGGCCGACCTGCCGCGCGCGGCATGAGGCCGGAACGGCGGTCCGCGGGTGGATGCGAATGAACGCGAATCGGGCCGGGACAAGGCAAGCGGATCCGCGGGCATTCGCGCCTGGGTGCGGACCGCATGTCCGCGTTCGCCAGCACGCATCATGGTGACGGCATGCCGAGTGCAGCATTGAAGCCGGCGGCGGAATGGCACGGACGTCCGTTCCTTGGCGTGTTTCTGCGCGAGCTGCACGGTTTCCTGGTCGCGCCGGTGGCGTGGCTGTTCACGGTGATCTTCCTGGTCTTTGCCGGCGCGCTGACGTTTTATCTGGGCGGCTGGCTGGAACGCGGACAGGCCGATCTGGAGCCGTTCTTCGCGTTCCATCCGTGGCTGTACCTGGTGCTGGTGCCGGCGCTGGCGATGCGGCTGTGGGCGGAGGAACGCCGCAGCGGCACGCTGGAACTGCTGCTGACGCTGCCGATCCGGCCCTGGCAGGCGGTGCTGGCCAAGTTCCTGGCGGCGTGGATTTACATCGGCGGCGCGCTGGCGCTGACCTTCCCGATGTGGCTGACGGTCAACTATCTCGGCAACCCGGACAATGGCGTGATCCTCGCCGGTTACATCGGCAGCTTCCTGCTGGCCGGTGCCTTCCTCGCGATCAGCGCGTGCCTGTCCGCGTTCACCCGCAGCCAGGTGATCGCGTTCATTCTCGCGGTGACGGCGTGCTTCCTGTTGCTGCTCGCGGGCCATCCGCTGGTGCAGGGGCCGCTGCTGGCGCTGGGTTCCGCGCGCGTGGCCGACGCGCTGGGCGAGCTGAGCCTGCTCTCGCACTTCGGCGCGATCTCGCGCGGCGTGCTGGATTTCGGCGATCTCGCGTATTTCCTGCTGACGATCGCGTTCTGGCTGGCCGCCAACGTGATGGTGCTCGATGCGCGGCGGGGCGGCTGAAATGCGTGCCCGGGGCCGCTTCCCGTTGTGGCTGGGGCTGCCGGCGCTGGCGGCCGCCTACGTGCTGCTGGTGCTGGGCAGCTCGGCGTGGCTGAAGGGGCGGCGCGTCGACCTGACCCAGGACCAGCTCTACACCCTGTCGCCCGGCACCCGCCGCATCCTCGACGGCCTGAAACAGCCGCTGGACCTGACCCTGTATTTTTCCGACCGTGCCAGCCGTTCGCTGCCGCAACTGCGCGCCTACCACCAGCGCGTGGTGGACATGCTCGACGAAATGGCGCGCGACGCGCATGGACGGATCCATCTGTCGCAAGTCGATCCGCTGGCGTTTTCCGAAGACGAGGACCGCGCCACCGCCGCCGGCCTGACGCCCGTGCGCGGCGAGGGCAACGGCGAGGCGATCTTCTTCGGACTGGCCGGGCGCAACCCGGCCGACGGCCGCACCGCGTCGATCCCGTTCTTCCTGCCGGCCAAGGAACCGTTCCTCGAATACGACCTCGCCAAGCTGATCCACGATCTCGACATCGCGCACAAGCCGCGCGTCGCGATCTTCAGCGAACTGCCGATCTGGGGTGGCGCAGATGCGTCCGGCCAGGACCAGCCGCCGTGGACGGTGCTGCAGCAGTTGCGCCAGTTGTTCGACGTGCAGCGGCTGGATGCGTCGTCGCTGGCGAAGATCGATGGCGGCATCGACGTGCTGGTGCTGATCCAGCCGCGCGCTCTTTCCGACGCCGACGTGCACGCGATCGACCGTTACGTGCAGGCGGGCGGACGCCTGCTGGCGTTCGTCGATCCGGACTCCGAAGTCGATGGCGGACTGTCTTCGGATCTGCCGAAACTTTTCCGTGCCTGGGGCATCGCGTTCGATCCGGGCCGGGTGCTGCTCGACCGTGCGCGTGCGTTGACGGTGCAATCGCCGCTGACCGGCACGCCGGTGCGGCATCCGGCCGTGCTGGGGCTGTCCGACGGCGAACTCAACCGGCACGACCCGGTGACCGCCGCGCTCAGCGTGATCGACGTTTCCACCGCGGGTTACTTCGGGCTGCTGCCCGACACCGCGACCCGGCTGGAACCGCTGATCCAGAGCACCACCGAGGCGATGTCGGTGTCCGCGGACACGGTGCGCAACACGGCGGACCCGTCATCGCTGTACGAAGGTTACAAGCCCGATGGCGAACACTACGCGATCGCGGTGCGCGTGCTCGGCAAGCTCGGCAGCGCGTTTCCCGGTGAGGCGGGGGCGGACGGGGCACATCCGGCGCGGGACGCGCAGGTGCTGCTGGTGGCCGACACCGATCTCCTGTCGGACCGCCTGTGGGTGCAGGCCACGCCTTCGCTCGACCAGACCCTGATGAGTCCGTTCGCCAACAACGGCGACTTCTTCGTCAACGCGATCGACGATCTGTCCGGGCCGTCCGACCTGATCGCGATCCGCGGCCGCGCGGTGGCCGAGCGGCGCTTCACCCGCGTGGACGCCATGCGCCGCAGCGCCGACGAGAAGTTCAAGGCCAAGCAGCTCGAATTGCAGGCCGAACTGGCCGACACCGAGCAGCGGCTGGCCGCGCTGAGGAACGCCGTGCACGGACAGGCGCGCAGCGCGGCGCAGAAGGCCGCGCTGGAGCAGTTCACGCAGCGCAAGCTCGCGATCCGCGGCGAGCTGCGCGCGGTGCAGCGTCAGCTCGATGCCGACATCGAACACCTGTCGATGCAGTTGAAGTTCCTCGACATCCTGGCGATGCCGATCCTGCTCACGCTGATCGCGCTGCTCTACGGCGGCGTGCGCCTTCGCCGTCGGCGCACCCGGCAGGGCTGGCGGTGAGTGGCGGCGTGCGGGAGGGGATGATCCGCTGACCGGCCGTCGCGGTGGCCGTTTTCGGCGCCGGCGCGGTGGTGACGGGCGCGCTGGGCGCGCACGCCTTGCGTGGTGCATTGCCGCCCGCATCGCTGGAAACATGGAACACCGCCGTGCGGTTCCAGTTCTGGCACGTGCTGGCCCTCGCGCTCGCGGCCGTGATGCATGCGAGGCTACCCGGGAAGGGCGGGCAGCACGACCGCATTCCGATCTTCGCGCTCAGGACGGGCGCAACAGCGTTCACCCTGGGAATCGTGCTGTTCTGCGGTAGCCTGTATGCACTGGCGCTGCACGCGCCGCACGCCGTCGGGCTCGTGACTCCATTAGGCGGCGCCTGTCTCATCGTCGGCTGGATCGCGCTGGGCGTCGCGCTGTTTCATCGGAAGGGGTGAGGAAAAACCATGGTGAATCCGGTCATTCCGCGCGGTTTCGATTTCGGCGTCGCGCACGCGCATCTCTCGAAACGCGACAAGAAGCTCGCGAAATGGATGCAGCGCATCGGTCCGATCGAGCGCGATTTCACGGTGAGGTTCGATCCGGTCGATGCGCTGGCGCGCGCGATCCTGTACCAGCAGTTGTCGGGCAAGGCCGCCGCGACCATCGTGGGGCGGATCGAGAAGCTAATGCCGCGCGCGGGAAAGATCACCGCGAAGGGCATCGACGCCGCCAGCGACGAGGCGCTGCGCGCGGCCGGCGCCTCGCGCAACAAGATCGCCGCGTTGCGCGACCTCGCGGCCAAGTCGCGCGAAGGAATCGTACCCACGCCCGCGCAGCTCGCGCGGATGCCCGACCAGGACCTGATCGATCACCTGACCCAGGTACGCGGCATCGGCCGCTGGACCGTCGAGATGCTGCTGATGTTCCGGCTGGGCCGTCCCGACGTGTTGCCGGTGCACGACCTCGGCATCCGCAAGGGCGCGCAGATCGTGCACCGATTCGATGACCTGCCCGCACCTCTGGCGTTGCAGGAATTCGGCGAACGCTGGGTGCCGTTCCGGACGCTGGCGAGCTTCTACCTCTGGAAAATCGTCGAGGCCGCGAACCCGCCCAAGAACGATGCGAAGACCGCTCGGCGTTCACAGGATTGATGGCGGGCTCTATCTCGAAACCCCTGTCACCGACCGTTTCCGAACCCGGTGAGGCGACCGAATCACATTCCGACAAAATCGCCCCTAAAACCCCGTCGCCGCCCGCGAAAAGTTGAGGGAATTACCCGGCTCGTACGCATGGCGGCACTCATAACCCCGTCCACCAGATTGGTGAACAGATGGCATGATCGGGTCGCTCGTGCCGCAAACGCTCATGCTGTCAGGGCTTGTTTGGTATCCGGAACGCGCGACAAGGCCCTGAGGATGAAGTACGGTCCGGTTACACGAGTCATGGCATCGTACTTTTGCAACGTGATGGTCTGCGAGTCGAAGCACATCCACTCGGGGTGCTTGAATTTCAATACGCCGGGCGCCGGTCCATCACGGTATCCCTTCGTCTTCAGCCATTGCTCGATGTTCGAGGCAGTCAGGCGGTCACTGGGGATTTCGATGACTGCCGAGCAGGTGTTCCACCACTGCACTGCCATTCCGAACAGGCCGCCCAGGAACATGCTACGCGCCAGCGACCTGTCCGGCAGAAATGACAAACCGACGGCAAGCGCACAGGCAATTCCGGCAAACCAGATCAGACGACGCGCATCTCGCAGCTGATGACCAATTCCCATCCTTCTTGCCGACACGCTTGCCTTCACGAACATCACACGCCTCGCGTTGGGTTCAAGAAACACGCAACTTGAAATCCTTCACCATCGAAGCCCAGCGCCGGTGAATTGCAATCGCAGGACTGAGTCTCAATTCTTGTCTCATTTATTTGTGTCGGGAATTGCTTTTCATGGCGGTCTGCAAGGCAAGGGCAAAGAAATAACCTACAAACAGCATCGCTAACGTAATGATCAGGTTTGGCCAGAGCTGCAATCTGGCACGAACTAGGATTGCTATCTCCAGTGCAGCAATAGCGATGATTAGCACGGTTATCGAATACATCACCTGTTCTTTGAGCCAGCCAGGTTTGTTCAAAAATATTCCAGCGATTGCGCCAGCTGCGATGAAGTACGAAATCCAAGTCGATCCTAAGTCCCCCCCGGCTAAATCAATATCCGAACCAGAAAGACTGGCGCAGAATTTGAAAACTAGCCACCCACAGCCAAAGACCATGGCGACAAGGACGCGATCAGTGAAATCCTTTCGAGTAATCATTGATTTGCCCGTATTAGTTTGGGACGAACACGTATGCATGGGCTTGCGCCCATGCATACGTTGTGGAGGTTAAAGCCCCAATTCGTTTGCGATGGCACTCCCGATGGCCCAGCCAACAGCCCAAGCAGCACCAGCCGCGGCTCCTACGGCACCGCCCATTGCCGCCCCCTCCACTGTACCGGTAGCTATCGCTCCCGCCAGTGCGCCAGCCCCTGTGCCCTGCTCGATAGCGTCCATACCTCCACCGACAGCTGAAATTTCACAAGACTGAAGTCGACGCATAACGCTCTCTCCTTTTCAGGCCGAGAATACAAAGCCGTCCCGGCTTCGGCTACCCCGCCACCTCCACTTCGCGTGGATGGGTGGTCGGAATGGGTTGCACCGCACCGTTGGCGATCAGCAGTGCGCGTTGCGCACTGGCGATGGTTTCGGGGCGGTGGGCGATCACGATGCGGGTGATCTGCATGCGGTTCACGGCGGCGTTGACCTGCCGCTCGCGTTCGATGTCGAGGTGGCTGGTGGCTTCGTCCAGCACCAGCAATGCCGGTTTGCGGTAGAGGGCACGGGCCAGCAGCAGGCACTGTTTCTGGCCGCCGGACAGTGCCGAGCCCATGTCGCCGACCAAACTCTGGTAGCCCATCGGCATCGCCATGATGTCGTCGTGGATCGCCGCCAGCCGTGCCGCGACCTCGAGCTTCAGCGGCGATGTTTCTGGATCGAAAAACGCGATGTTGTCGGCGATCGAGCCTGCGAACAGTTGGTCGTCCTGCATCACGGCGCCGACCTGGCTGCGGTAGCGGGCTAGTCCCAGCCGGCGGATATCGATGCCGCCGTAGAGAACCTCGCCTTCCTGCGGCTCCAGCAGGCCCAGGATGATCTTGGCGAGCGTGGTCTTGCCGCAGCCGGATGGGCCAATCAGCGCGACGGATTCGCCGGCCGGAATCGTGAGCGAGCAATCCTTCAGAATCCAGGGCTCGCCTTCGGCATAACGGAAACTCACGTTGCACACTTCGATGGATGCTTCCGGCATCGGGCCGGACCATGCGGCGTCGACGTGTTTCCCCGGCGCGGTCAACGCAATGTCGGCCACGCGCTCGGCGTGCAGGCGCAGCATCCGGAATTCGATGCCCTTGTCGATCAGGCTGGCCGCGCGGATCACGAACTGGTCGGCGTAGGCCGCAAACGCCACCAGCATGCCGGCGGTGAAGGTGCCGTCGAGCACCAGCACCGCGGCCAGCCAGATCAGCGCGACTTTCTCGATGCCGAAGATGAACTGGTTGCCGGTCTGGAAGGCGATGTTGAGCCGCTGCATCGCGATGTTGCGGTTGACGGTCTCGACCACCGCATTGGTGTAGCGCGCACTGCGCGGCTGCTGCTGGTTGAAGAGTTTCAGGGTCTGTGCGCCGCGGATGGCCTCCAGCAGTTCGGTTTGCTGGCGTGCCGAGTACACGATCTGGTCTTCCTGCGCACGCCGCAGCGGCTGGTAGGTGAACCAGCGCAGGATGGCGTACAGCACGAACGCCGCCAGCACGATCAGGGTCAGCTTGATGCTGTAGAGCGCCAGCACCACCAGTGTCAGGCTGGCCATGATCCCGTCCAGGATCGCGGCGACGAAGCCGGTGGTGAGGGTCTGCTGGATGGTCTGCATCGAACCGAAGCGCGACACCACGTCGCCCACGTGGCGTTTCTCGTACCAGTCCAGCGGCAGCTTCAAAAGGTGCGAGAACACGTTGCTGATCCACTGCACGTTAAGCATCGCGCCCAGCCACGTGATGGTCCATGCGCGCACCGCCGAAATCGCGGCCTGGAACAGCGCCACCAGCAGGAACCCGATGCCGAGCAGCATCAACAGGCTCTTGTCCGCCGAGATCAGCACCTGATCCAGTACCCACTGCAGATAGAACGGCCCGACCAGCGCGAACACTTCCAGCGCGAGCGCCAGCACGAAGATTTGCACCAATGCGCCGGGCAGGCCGCGCACCTTGCCGGTGAGCGTACGCAACGAAATCGACTGGCGCGCCTTGACCGGTTTGAAATCCACCCCGGGCGTGCATTCCAGCGCCACGCCGGTGAAGTGTTTGGAAATCTCCGCGTTCGTGAGTTTCAGCACGCCTCGCGCGGGATCGTGGATCACGGCGCCGCGCGCATTGGCCTGCTCCAGCACCACGAAGTGGTTCAAGTCCCAATGCAGGATGCACGGGGTTTTCAATGCCGGCAGCTCTTCCAGTTCCAGCCGGAGCGGGCGGGTTTCGAAGCCGAGCCTGGCCGCCATCTCCATCACCCGCGCGAGGTTGGCGCCTTTGAGTGAAGTCGAGTGCCGGCGCCGCAGCGAGGGCAGATCGACGTCGTGGCCGTGATAGCGCGCGATCATTGCCAGGCTCGCCAACCCGCATTCGGCCGCCTCGGTCTGCAGGATCACCGGCAGCTTGCGCCGCCAGCCCCATTGCAGGCCGTCGAACGGATTGGACGTTGCGATGCCCTCGCTCATCCGTGATGTGCTCCATTCGCGGTCAGTTGCTGCCGCAGTCCGTACAGCGGCTCGAACACCCACTGCCACAGGCTGCGGCGGTCCAGCAGGATGTCGGCATCGAGCGCCATGCCGGGTTTCAGCGCTTCGGTCTTGCCATAGGCGTCGATGGTCTGGTGATCCAGAGCCACCAGCACGCGGTACAGCGGCACCGCCGCGTTCTGGCCCAGCAGGCTCGCGGCCTCGCCGGGGCTGAGTGCACTGCGCGAAACCTGCACGACATCGCCGTATTGCTGCCCGAACTTCTGGTACGGATACGCCTGATAGCGCAGCACCACCCGATTGCCGGGTTCGACGAAGCCGATCGCGCTGCTGGGCACCAGCAGTTGCGCTTCGAGTTTCGAGCCTTGCGGAAGGATCGACAAGAGCGGCTGGCCGGTCTGCACCGTCTGACCGGGTTTGATCAACAGGGTGGAAACGGTGCCGGCGCGCGGTGCCCGCAGCACCGTGCCGCGTTCGGCTTCGTTTTGGGCCAGTTGCGCGTCAAGCTGTGCAAGCTGACCGCGCAACTGGCTGGCCTTGGCCGCGGTATCCAGCGGAAGTTGCGTGAGTTGCGCGCGCAGGTTGCTGATCTGTTGCTCCGCATCCAGACGCTGACGATCCAATGCCTTCACCTGCGCCTGCTCGGTCAGAGCGGCGGCCTGGTACTGGTTGAACTGGGCGACGGAGACGACGCCCTTGTCGAGCAGCGGCTGGATCTTGCCCAGGAATCGGGTGGCCGTATCGGCCTGCTTGCGTTGCAGCACGAGCTGGCCGTCGATCTGGCGCACCTGCGCCGCGAGCATCGCGATCCTGGTACGCAGGTCCTGGGCCTGCGCCTCGGCCTGTGGCTGGAGATTGGCCAGCGTGGTGCGAACCTGCATTTGCTGTGCGCGCAACTGCGCACTGACCACGGCGCGGGTATCGCCCATGCTGGCGCTGGCCAGATCACCGGAGACTTCGACCAGCGGCTGACCGGCCGCGACGCTTTCGCCCTCGCGTACCAGCGTGCGGGTAACCGTGCCGGTGGTCTTGGCCGGCAGTGTCAGCAAGCCCGCGCTGGGCAACAACTGGCCGCTGACGCTTTCACGCCGGGTGTAATGGCCGAAGACCAGGAACAGCACAAGGGTCGCGGCGAAAGAAGCAGCCAGGAGGGTCCACCAGAGGAAGGAAAGCGGCCTCGCGAGGTTGATCGCGCCCAGCCACTGGCCGCGCTGCGCATGCAGAACTTCATCGCGAAACAGACCGTCCAAGGTCGCCCCCTGTGGCCCAACGATGCATCTCCTGTTTCAGTCCAGCATAAGCGAGGGGGGGGGCGTCAAGTCTTGATTCGATTTTCGTTTCGCGGCATCGCGCGCACGCGCGAATAACCATTCAATATTTCAGATGGCTTTCGAGAAGAGTGGCTTTTCCCGTTTCTGTGAAATATGTCACGCGTGACGAGCGGCTTTGGCGGGATGCCAGCACCAGTGCCACGGTTCGTAGGCAATCCCGTGCGGGTTGCCGCGCGGGTAGGAGAGCGCGAAGCCGAATGGCGAGGCGTTGCGCATCAGCCACGCAAACGCGGGCGAACGTTCGAAATCTTCCTCGAGTGCTGCAAATCCGGGCGTGGTGAGATCGACGGCGCGGCCGCTGTGGTGTTCGCTGTAACCCGGCGCCGCGCTGACCCGCAGGATCTCGTCGATCGTCTGGCCGCGCGCGAGTTTGCGCTCGAGAATGCCGAGTTGGTATTCGATCGAACGAAACGCCGACACGACTTGCAGGTCGATGCCGTCGCGCGCCGCGGATTCGCGCATCCCGGCAAGTGCGCGCGCCGCGCGTGCCTGCAGCCATTGTGGTCGACCGTGGATGTCGGCACCGATGGCGACAAGCCGCGCCGGTTCGCGTTGCAGACGCAGGTGCCGGATGCGGCCGTAGTCACGCGGCACGCCCAGTGTGTACGCGCGTTCGATCAGCGCGCGGCGTTCCGCAGCATCGCGGCAACGCCGCGGGGGCGCCATGCCGTCGCTCATGGCTTGCCGGTAAGCGGGGCCACGGCCGCATCGGGGTTCTCGACCTCGACGACCAGTTCGCTGTATTGCTCGTGTTCGAGTTCGACGACGAGTGCACGGTCCGGATGACGCACGTCCCAGAAGACGCGTTCGCCATGAAGATGGAACGTGCCTGCGGTGAACAGGCCCGGAATGTTGGTGCCCGGCGCGCGCCAGCCTTTCGGTTCCCGGAACACCGTGGGATCCCTGCGCGCACCCAGGATGTGCGCACGCTGGATCGTCAGCCGGCCGTTGAACGACCACAGCTTGTCCAGCCCCTCGACGTCGAACACGACGTTGCTGCCTTCCAGCGTGATCCTGACCATGACTCGGCTCCGTGCGGTATGCCAGTGTCGATGCAATGCGCGCTTACGGCCTGGGTTTCTGCGCCTCGATCCATGTCGCGATGTCGTCGATCACCTGCGGATCGACGTGGCCGGGTTTGGCGTAATCGGAAGGCGAGGGCGGATTGCCCGCCGGCATCATCAGGTGCGAGAGCATCGGGTACTCCTTCAACGTGACACGCGGGGTCTGCGAGAACGCTGCCTGCCAATGCGAGAAGTCATCCCTGGGGGTGACCTGATAGTCGCGGCCGCCTTGCAGGATCAGCATCGGCTGTTTCAGCGTCTTCGCGACCGCGATGGCGTTGTATTCCCGCAGGCTCAGCCAGTACGAGGTTGGCAGCCCGAGCGGTCCGGGTGCATCGGGGTGTTTCGGGTCGAGATGGGCGAGCTGCGTGCGAGCTGCCTCGACCATCGCCGCCTGCTGCCGCAACTGCGCGGCGTGCTGCTGGTCGATGCCGGCGAGGTATTCGAGCTGCCGATGCATGGCCGCGAGCAGCGGCTGCGCGGGCGCGCCGATCAGGATCAGTCCCGCGATCGACGGGTCGCGTTGCGCGATCCGCGGCGCCATCTGTGCGCCCTGGCTGTGGCCCAGCACGAACACGCGCTTCGGATCGACACCATTCGTCGCTTGCAGCACTTTGACCGCCGAAATCGCGTCGCCGGTGTATTCGTCGTCGATCGTGAACGGTTTGCCGATGAAGGCCTGCGGGTACGTTTTGGTGCGCTTGTCGTAACGCAACACCGCAATGCCATGCGCCGCCAGCCCATGCGCGATGTCCAGGAAAGGTTTGTTCGGGCCGATGGTCTCGTCGCGATCGTTCGGCCCGGAGCCACTCACCAGCACCACGGCGGGGGAAGGCCCCTTGCCATCGGGCATCGTCAGCGTGGCGCCAAGTCGATACGGTGCGTTGCCGACTTCGACTTTGGTTTCGTGCCAGGGCGTTGCGGCTGTTGCGGCCAAGGGCGCCGATGCCGTCAGCACAGCGAGCATGGCGACCAGCGCGCGCTTCATGGGGTCAACGCGAGGATGAGGATGTCGCCGGCTCCGCAGCGGGCAGCGGCAGCACGTGGAAGCCGTTGAACTTGCCGCCCCTGCCGCAGGACAGCCGCGCCGCGAGGTCCCCCTTCTCGAAATGCAGCGGCACGGTGATCACCGCGTAGCCTTGATACATCACGTTCTGCGGTACGTCGCGGGACTTGAGCTTGCCGAACTGCGCCCCGATCGACTGCCAGACCTGCCCCAGCTTGCCGGCAGGCAGGCCGGAGCGCATCGCTTCGTCGAAATTGGACGTGGCGCCGTTGTAGTCGCCCTTCTCGAGGCGGTCGAGAAAGGTGCCGGTGCTCGCGGTGCACGCCTCGATCGCGGCGGCCGATGCCTCGGCCGATGCGGTGCTGGTGGCGCGCGCGGCGGTGCCACCGCTCATGGGCGCGGTTTGCGCGAACGCGGGCACGGCTGTTGCCAGAAAGGTCAATGCGATCACTGCGGGTTGCATGGCGATTCCTCCAATTGTGTGAATCACGAAATTGCCGGAGCGCGAGTGAAGGTGGCGTCACGTGCCACGATGTTGATGCATACGCCGTTGCTTCAGGTTACGCAGGGCGTTTGAAAAACAGCGTGGGGCCGACCGCGCCATACGGCTGGATCACACTCACCAATTCCCAGCCATTGCGGCCCAGTTCGTTCATCTGCTCTTCGGCCGATTCCGTCTTCATGCCAAGGAAACCTGTCTTGATCCTGACAACCTTGTACACCCAACGTTGTGTGTCGTTGGCCATCTCTCGTCACTCCCGTTTCATTTTCCGGCTTTCGATGGTCCGGCATCCGGCTTCAGCCGTCCGGCCCTGCGCAGCGCCTCGCGCAGCACGTACTCGATCTGGGCGTTGAGCGAACGCAGTTCGTCCTCCGACCACTTCTGCATCGCGTCGAGCACGTGCGCGCTGATGCGCAGCGGATAGGCCTTTTTCTCGCCGGTACTCATCCCGAAGCCGGGCTATGGTCGAGACGGGCGGGCATGGATGCCTGTCCCTTGATTTCCGTGATCATGGATGATCACTGATACAAAGTGCCCGTGTTCAACACCGGCTGGCTGCCGCGCTCGCCGCACAGCACCACCAGCAGGTTGGACACCATCGCGGCCTTGCGTTCCTCGTCGAGCTGCACCACGCCGCGCTGGCTCAATTGATCCAACGCCATCTGCACCATGCTGACCGCGCCCTCGACGATCCGGGTGCGCGCGGCGATGATCGCGCCGGCCTGCTGGCGCTGCAGCATGGCCTGCGCGATTTCCTGCGCATAGGCGAGGTGGCTGATGCGCGCCTCGATGACTTTCACACCGGCCTTGCCGAGGCGTTCCTGGATCTCGTCGCGCAGGTGCGCGGTGATCTCGTCGCCGTGGCTGCGCAGCGAGGGCTTGGCGTCGTCGTGCGAATCGTAGGGATAGCTCTGCGCCATCTGCCGGAGCGCCGACTCGCTCTGGATGTGCACGTAATTCTCGTAGTCGTCCACTTCGAACACGGCTTCGGCGGTATCCACCACCTGCCACACGATCACCGCGGCGATCTCGATGGGATTGCCGTCGGAATCGTTGACCTTGAGCTTGTCGGATTCGAAATTGCGCACGCGCAGGGATACCGCGCGCCGGGCGTAGAACGGATTGGTCCAGCGCAGGCCGGTGTCGCGCGCGGTGCCGGCGTAGCGGCCGAACAGCAGCATCACCATGCCCTGGTTGGGCTGCACCTGGAAAAGGCCCTTGCAGCAGAAGGCGAGAATCACGAACGCGATCACCGCGATCGCGACGGGCGCCGGATTCTGGTGGATGCCGCCGTACCCGAACAGCGCGATGCAGCCGATCAGCAGCAGGAAGAACACGACCGCGACCGGAATGCCGGCGAGCGAGAAAGCCCTGGTTTCATTCATGGCACACTCCCGTTGATCAGGCAAAAAGATATCACAATGATATCGTGCATGCAACGGGCGACGGTCAGTCTTCGGCGGCGGCTGGCGGCAGCATCCGGCGCAGCGCGTCGTCGCGTCGGACGTAGTGGTGATACAGGCCGATCGCGGCGTGGGCGATCGCCAGATACATCAATGTGTTGCCGAGGGTTTCGTGGAGGTCTTCGAGACGGTGCGAGCAGCCGCGGTCGGGTGCCGGGACATGCGGCAGCGGCATCCCGAGGAAATTCCACGGCGCACCGGACCACGCCATGCTGGCGATGCCCAGCAGCGGCGTCGCGAACAGCAGCGCGTACAACGCAAGGTGGATCAGCCTGGCCATGCTGGCCTGCCAGCCAGGTGGTGGCGGCGCGATCGGCGGCGTGCCGCCGCGCAGCCGCGCGATCAGGCGCGGCAGCATCAGCACCAGCACGGCCATTCCGAACTGCATGTGCGCCCACTTGATGCCGCCGCGCAGCTCGCGGGGGAACCCGCCGCGGGTCTCGATCAGGAGCAGCGCGCACGCGACCAGCACGAAAATCAGCCAGTGCAGGCGGCGCGTCCACGGTGAATAACGGGGGTCGGACATGCAGGTGACCGTCGCGGTGCATGCGTCGCGCATGTTACCGGACGCGCCCGCGGCACAGCCGCGCCGCCGTCAGCGACGGGTTGCCGCGTCCGCCGGATGGCAACGGGTGGCAGGGCTTTCAGCGCTGTCCCGGGCGCCGCATGGTTTCCTGCGAGGACACCGCGCGCCATTGGCCGTCGATCCTCGCGAACACGTCGGTGAAGGGCACCTCGACGGTCCAGCCCTTGTCGCTGGAATGCACTTGGTTGATGCCGGTCGCGACCGCGGTGTCGCCCCACACGCGCACCTCGAGATGGGTGATCACCCGGGTGGTGTTCGCGGGCACGTCCGGGTCGGCGATCAGCTCGGCCTTGCCGCGCACCTGGCCGGCCCAGTTGATGTCGCGATAATCGTCGGCGAGGATCGTGTTCAGCGCGCTGCGGTCGCCGGTGGCGATGGCTGCCAGCCAGCGTTGTTCGAGCTGCGCGATCGCGGCCTTGTCCGCCTCGCTGCCGTCCGCGTGCGAGACGGGAGCGGCGGCAAAAGACGCCGCGCAAGGCGCCGCGGCGAGCAGAAAAAGCAGCGCCGCACGGTGCATCCGGAAACCGGTCATGGCCATTCGTCCTGTGGCGGCCGCGTGGCCGCGATGGGTCCCCAGCCCTGCGGGCCCAGCACCTGCAGGCCCCGGAAGCGCGACTTGTAGCCCATCTTGGGGTGGTTGGCGATCCAGTAGCCGAGGTACAGGTGCTGCAGGTGGCGTTCGCGGGCCAGTTCGATCTGGCGCAGGATTGCGTAGGTGCCGAGGCTGCGCCTGGGCAGGTCGGGATCGAAGAAGGTGTAGACCACCGACAGTCCGGTGGCACACACGTCGGTCACCGCCAGCGCAACCAGGCGTCCCTCCAGCCGGAATTCCACGAACACGGTGGGGCTCCACGGCGCGGCCAGGAAGTGCGAGAAGTCCTCGTCGCTGGCCTCGTCCATGCCGCCGCCGCGGTGCCGCGCGTGCAGGTAGCGCGCGTAGAGGTCGTGGCGTTCGTCGGTCAGGCCGGGCGGCTGTTCGTCCATTTCAAGATCGCGGTTGCGCGCAAGGCAGCGCCGCTGGCTGCGGTCGGGAACGAACGTGGCGACGTCGATCCGGCAGGGTTCGCAGGCACGGCAGCGCGGGCAATGCGGGTGATAGACGTGACCGCCGGCGCGGCGGAAGCCGCGCCCCAGCGCCAGCGCGTACACCCGCGGCAGGTCCGGCGCGGAAGGGTCCAGTACCAGATTCTGCGCGGTGCGTGAACGGAAGTAGCCGCAGGCGTGGGGCAGGGTCTGGAACAGGCGGACGCGTTCGTTGCGCATGGCCATGGCGGCTATCCGTGGCCGAAGAACAGGGCCACGGTGTAAACCATGATCGCGACCACCACCGCCACCAGCACCAGCAGCCGCACGCGCATGGCGATGCGCAGGTGCCGGTTGCGCCCTGCCGCGGGCGGATTGCGTGCCGCCGCCAGTTCGTCGGCAAAGCGCGTGGCGGGTTCGATGCCGATCTCGCGCATGATCATGCGCGCGCGGGTGTGATCGTTGGCGCGCGTGATCCACACCGCCGGCCAGCTTTCGCTGCTGCCGGGCCGGGCGTAGGAAAACCGGCTGTAGCTCGAGCGCTCGTAAACGCGGCGGTTGGTGACCTTGGTGGCGATGCCATGCTCGGCCATCAGGGCCACCACGCGCTCGATGTTTTCCATGCGTGGCGAGGCGTAGATCCGGCGCATGCAATAAGTCTAATGAACTTCAGCCGCCGTGGCGCAACCGGATCAGGCCTTCCTGGGCGGTCGAGGCGACCAGCCTGCCGTCGCGACGGAAGATCTGGCCGCGCACCAGGCCGCGCGCGCCCTGCGCGGTGGGACTGTCGCAGGCATACAGCAGCCACTCGTCGGTGCGGAACGGTCGGTGGAACCACAGCGCGTGATCCAGGCTGGCCATCTGCAGGTCGGGCGTGAGATACGACACCCCGTGCGGCAGCAGGGCGGTGCCGATGAAGTGGTAGTCCGAGGCGTAGGCCAGCAGCGCGCGGTGCAGCGCGGGTGGCGCGTGGTCGATGTTCTCGGCCAGCCGGAACCAGATGTGCTGGTACGGCGGACGCTTGGCGGGATTCAGCTCGTCGCGGGGCCGCACGAAACGGTACTGGAACGGCCCGTCGGTGCTCAGCCAGCGTTGCAGTTTGGGCGGCAGTTTCGCCAGTTCCTCGACAGGCAGCGAGTGCGGCGGCGGCAGGTCTTCCGGCATCGGCACTTCGGGCATGCCGGTCTGGTGTTCGAAACCGGATTCCCCGATCTGGAACGAGATCGCCGCGTTCAGGATCGGCTGGCCGTGCTGGCTCGCCACCACCCGCCGCACCGAAAAGCTGTGCCCGTCGCGTGCGCGTTCCACCGAATACACGATCGGCTTCTCGACGTCGCCCGCGCGCAGGAAATAGGCATGCAGCGAGTGCGCGCCGCGCGCTGGATCGACCGTCTGCTGTGCGGCCGACAGCGCCTGGCCCAGCACCTGGCCGCCGAACACGTAGCGCGTGCCGATGTCGCGGCTCTCGCCCCGGAACAGGTTGTCCTCCAGCCGTTCCAGTTGCAGCAGTTCGATCAATTCGGCGACACGGGGCTGGCTCATGCGGAAGGCGGGGCAAGAAGAACGCGCGATTTTATCGTGGAAGCCCGCGCGCATGCGAACCCGGATCGGCCGCCCGTGCGCGGGCTGCTACCCCCGCCGCAGGCTGCACCCGCGCATCACCCGATCCCACGGGAACATCGGACCGGGGTCGAGCTTGCGGCGCACCTGTATCGATGCGTTGTCACTGGCCGGCACCGTGCCGGTGTCGAGATCCTCGTGCCCCGCGATCGCGCGCAGGTTCGGCAGTGCCGTGCGCAAATGCGAAAGCAATGCCAGCAGCGCGTCGATCTGCGCGTCGGAGTAGGGTTCGGCCATCGTCTGCCGGCGCGAATCGAACCAGTCGGGGAAACGTCCGCTGTTGACCAGTTCGATGCCGATCGAATGTCCGTTGTGGCCGCGCACGTGGTGCGCGACGCGGTCATCCGGCACGTAGCGCACGATGGCGCCGTCGCGATCGATGTAGTAATGCCCGCTGTTGCCGGTGCCGTCCGCGTGCCGGATGCGCTCGCCGTATCCGCGCGCCGTTGCCAGATCCGGCAGTTCGGTGCAGTGGATCACCACCAGGTCGATGTCTGTCGGTGCACGAGGTTGCAGCCGTTCGACGTAAGGCAGAAATTCGTCGCGAATCGGAATGGACATTTCCATGGCGACAGTATTGCATGAAAGCGCAAGTACGTGGCCGTGCCTGTTACGCTTTCTCCCGTCTCCCGTCTCCCGTCTCCCGTCTCCGAACCATGCAAGGCACCGTCATCCTTTCGCACGGCACCGACAGCGGCCCCGACGCGACCAAGGTGAGTGCGCTGGCAAGGCTCGCCGAATCGATGGGCTGGCGCACGCAGCGCCCGGATTTCCGCGAGGACGACAAGCTGGGCTACGCCGGCTCGGTGCCGCCGCGGGTGGCGCGGCTGGTCGCCGCCGCGCGCGGGGCCACGCGCCCGCTGGTGCTGGCGGGTTCCAGCATGGGCGCGTTCGTGTCGGGACTGGCGTCGCTGGAAGTGCCTTGCGACGCGCTGTTCCTGATCGCATTGCCGGTCGCGATCCCGCGTTATTCCGGACGCTTCGACATGGCGCGCACGGTGCGCGCGATGCTGGTGCACGGCTGGCGCGACGAGCTGTGTCCGCCGGTGGCCACGCTGGCCTTCGCGCGCGAACGCGGCATTCCGGCGCTGGTGCTGGACGACGACCATCGGCTCGCCAACCATGTGGGCGTGATCGGGCAGCAGTTCGGGCTGTTTCTGGAATCGTTGCCGGGATAGCAGGACGATGCGCCTTTTCGCCACCTGCCCCAAGGGCCTGGAATACCTGCTGCGCGATGAATTGATCGCGCTGGGCGCGGACGCGCACGAAATGCTGGCCGGCGTGCGTTTCGAGGGTGAACTCGGGACCGCCTACCGCGCCTGCCTGGAATCGCGCCTCGCCAGCCGGGTGCTGTTGCCGCTGGCGGAGTTCGAAGCGCCGGACGCCGACGCGTTGTACGAAGGCGTGCGCGCGATCGACTGGTCGGGACACGTCGCGCCCGATGCGACCATCGCGATCGACGCCACGGGCAGCAGCGGCACGCTCACGCATTCGGGCTTCGCGGCGCAGAAGGTCAAGGATGCGATCGCGGACCAGTGCCGCGAACGTTCCGGCGTGCGGCCGGACGTGCAGCCGGAACGCCCCGCGCTGCGGTTGAACCTGCGCCTGCACCGCGGCCGCGCCACGCTGTCGATCGACCTGTCCGGCGAGCCGCTGCACCGGCGCGGCTGGCGGCGCGAGCAGGGCGAGGCACCGCTCAAGGAAAACCTGGCCTGCGCGATGCTGCTGCGTGCGCGCTGGCCGGAGATCCACGCGCAAGGCGGCGCACTGTTCAATCCCATGTGCGGGTCCGGCACGCTGCTGATCGAAGGCGCGTGGATGGCCGCCGACGTGGCGCCCGGCCTGCAGCGCGACTACTTCGGTTTCCTGGGCTGGCGCGGTCACGACCAGGCGCTGTGGCAGCGGCTGCGCGACGAGGCGCGCGAGCGCGCGCTGACGGGTCTGCGCGGCTTGCGGCCCTGCTTCCTCGGCAGCGACCACGATGCGCGGATGCTCGCGATCGCGACGCACAACCTGCAAACCGCGGGCGTGGCCGGATTCGTCTCGCTGCAGAAACACGACATCGCGCACCTGCAGCGTCCGCGCGAATTCGCCACCGGGCTGGTGATCAGCAATCCGCCCTACGGCGAGCGCATGGGCGATCGGCAAACCCTGCCGGAACTCTACCGGGTCTTCGGCGAACGCCTGCGCCAGGACTTCGCGGGCTGGAGCGCGGCGGTGCTGACTTCCGGGCCGGAACTGGAGCGCGCGCTGGGCTTGCACGCGGACAAGCGTTACGTGCTCTACAACGGCGCGATCGAATGCGCGTTGGCGGTGTTCGATATCCGCTCCGCGGGCGAAATGCATCCGCCGCAACCGCTGCCGGCCGGCGCGGAAATGGTCGCGAACCGGATCCGCAAGAACCTGCGGCATCTCAGGAAATACCTCGCGCGCGAACGGATCGAATGCTTCCGTGCCTACGACGCCGACCTGCCGGAATACGCCGCGGCGATCGACGTGTACCGCGGCGTCCCGGCCGATGCCGCAACGCCCCCGCCCGGCCGTCCGCGACGGGAAGACGGCGTTGCGCCGCCGCAGACGTGGCTGCACGTCCAGGAATACGCGCCGCCCGCCAGCATCGATCCCGCCGCTGCCCGCATACGCCTGCACGACCTGCTGCGCGCGGCGCGCGAGGTGTTCGGGGTGCCGCGCGAACGCGTGGTGCTGAAGACCCGCGCCCGCGGCAGGGGCGGCGAGAAATACGGGCGCCTTGCCGCGCGCGAACAGTACCTGGTGGTGGAAGAGGGCGGCCTGCGGTTTCTGGTCAACCTGCATGACCGGATCGACACCGGCCTGTTCCTCGATCACCGGCTGGTGCGCGCGCGGCTGCGCGGACTGGCCGGGGGCCGCGACTGCCTGAACCTGTTTGCCTACACCGGCGCCGCCAGCGTGTATGCCGCGGCCGGCGGCGCGCGCGGCACCACCAGCGTCGATCTGTCGCCGGTGTATCTGGAATGGGCCTCGCGCAATCTGGCGTTGAACGGATTCAGCAGCGCCTCGCATCGTCTGGTGCAGGCCGACGCGATGACTTTCCTGCAATCGGATCGCTCCCGCTACGGCCTGATCTACGTCGATCCACCCACGTTTTCCAATTCCAAGCGCGCCGGCGATTTCGATGTGCAACGCGATCACGTGGCGTTGCTGCGCGCTTGCGCGCGCCGGTTGAACGAAGACGGCGTGATCGTGTTCTCCAACAACTACCGCCGCTTCCGGCTGGATGCCGATGCGCTGGATCCGGATTTCATGATCGAGGACATCGGCCGTGCCGGCATTCCACCCGACTTCGCGCGTCGGCCGCGCATCCACGGCTGCTGGCTTCTCCGCCTGCGACTCCGTCCCGGAATTCCGCTCCCCTGAGTCGGCGATGGATGCAGCGCGAAACGATGGGGTGATGGGGCCAGGGGACAGTTGAAACGTCGCGTCCGGAGGCATCGGCACCGGCTGAAACGTCCGCTGACGGGACGTTTCAGGAGTGATTCAGTGCCGGAGCGCGAGCATGCCCAAGGCAGGTTGCAGCATCGGAGGGTGTCATGAAACTCCGCGTTCTCGTTCGGCGTGCGACCCTGTTCGCGGCGCTGGCGCTGGCCATGGCAGCGGTCGCGCCGACGGCGTTCGCGCGCGTGCACGTCGGCATCGGCATCGGTTTCTACGGGCCGGGTTACAGCGTCGGCATCAGCAGCGGCTGCTGGGGTTGCGGGTACTGGGCCGCGGCGCCGGTGTACTACGTGCCGCCGCCCGTGTACTACGCCCCCGCGTATTACGGTCCGGTGTACTACCCGGCCTATCCGGTCTACTACGGATACGTGCACGCGTATCCGGTCTATCGCGGCTACTACTACCGCGGTCACCACGATTACCGTGGCGGCTACTACCGCCACGGTGGTGACTGGCATCACGGCCACTGACGGATGACGGCCCGGACGCCGCCGCTCCGTCACCGCGACGAGGCGCGCTTGCGTTTTCCTAATCCCGGCTGTGCTACAACGCGCCGGTGAGCCGTCTTCCGCCCAGTCCCTGGCACAACGACGCCGGCGAAGCCGCCGTCGATGCCAACCCGCTGCTGACCTTCCTCAGGCAGTGGCTGCGCAATCCCGTGCAGATGGCGGCGGTTTCGCCCTCGGGACGCGAGCTGGCGCAGCGCATGGTCGAACAGTTGCCGCCCGGCGCGCAGCGGGTGATCGAGATCGGCGCCGGTACCGGGGTGTTCACGCGCGCACTGCTGGAGCACGGGATCGATCCCGCGAAGCTGCTGGTGATCGAGGTCAACCCAGAGCTGTCGCGCTTTCTGCACGAGCGCTTTCCGGACGTGCGGATCGCCTGCGCCGATGCGCGCCGGCTGCGCGACGTCGCGGCTGAAAACGGCATGCTGGCCGGGGACCAACGCGCCGACGCCGTGATCAGCGGTCTCGGGCTGCTGATGATGCCGCGTTCGCTGCAACGCGAAATCCTGGGCGCGGCGTTTTCGGTGCTGGGCAAGGGCGGCCGCTTCATCCAGTTCAGTTACGGGCCCGTCAGTCCGGTGCCGCGAAGCCTGCTGGAGGAACTGGGGTTGTCGGTGCGCAGGACCGCGACCGCCTGGCGCAACGTTCCGCCCGCCAACGTGTTCGTCTATCAAAGGGATTGATGCGCCATCCGGGCACGCGAAAGCGGATGGCGCGGAGCCCGCTCAGCCCAGTTCCAGCGCGTAATCGAGCATCCCGTCTTCGCGCACGTAGCCCAGCGATTCGTACAGCGCCTGCGCGCCGTGGTTGTCGCGGGCGGTGGAGAGCAGCAGCCGTACCGCGCCGGTTTCGAGCGCATGCCGTCGCGCGCGTTGCATCAATGCGCGCGCCACGCCGCGCCGGCGCGCGGCGGCGTCCACGTAAAGATCGTTGAGGATCCACAGCGGACGCGCGGATACCGACGAAAAGCAGGGATACAACTGCGTGAAGCCCAGCGCCTCGCCGCCCGCCCCGCGCGCGAGGAAGATCGCCGATTCGCCCCGCTGCAGCCTTTCCCGCAGAAAATCGCGCGCCAGCACGGGATCGGACGGCTTCCGGTAAAACACCCGATAGGCATCGAACAGGGGTGTCAGCGTGTCGAGATCGTCAAGCGTGGCGCGGGCGATCGTGATGTCGGCGGCATTCATGCGCGCTCCGGTCTCGTGCGTGGCAGCGCGCGATGATGGGCGGGCAGGCGCGGCCGTGCAAGCCTGCGCGGCCGCGCCGCGACGACGGTCAGCCGGCTTGCACGGCGTTCAATGCTGGGTTCTCACCCAGCGCTGGTACTGGGCACGCGTGACGTACTTGCCGCCACCGCTGGCATACAGGAAATCGCTGTCGAGCGGCGGGTAGGCCCTCGCCTCGACTTCGCTGATGCGTCCGTCGTGGTTGGTATCCAGCGAGGCGAACGGCGGAGGCGGTCCGTAGTTCTGCGACGCGGCGGGCATGCCCGCGCGCACGATCAGGGTACCGTCGGGCAGCTTGTAGGTCGCGCTGGATTCCGTGCCCGGGTAGAAACCCTGGTTGCCGGTGGTCTCGGCGGTGTTCGCCTGCGCGCCGGTGTCCTGGGCCGCGAACGCGGCGGGCCCCGCGCCCAGCAGGCCCGCCAGCAGCGCGGCGGCGATGGCTGTCCGGATCGGATGGTGCTGTGTCATGACTGGACTCCTTGCCGTGGTGCGGCGCGTGGCGCCGCGGACACCAGCATGAGACAGCGACCGGCCGCCGCGGGTTCAGGGCCGGTTGCGGACACGCCGGCTCCGATCAGCCGGCGTTCAAGTGCCGGGCGTGCCCCGGATCAGCCGTGCAGCAGTTGATGCACAAGGTAAACGATCAGGAACACCCCCAAACAGGCGAGCATGATGCCCAGCAGCGTGTCGCCGACGGCGCTGCCGTAGCCGAGCTCGCGTGCATCGTTGATGGCCTTGCGATGGTGCAGGTAGCGCATCGTCGCCGCCACCACGATCAGCGCCGCCAGCACGATCAGCGCCAGCCCCACCGCCTGTGCCGCGTGCACGTGGTTCGCCAGACCCGCGTTGTGGCCGAGGTAGGCCAGGAACAGGTCGAAGCGCTCGATCACGAACCCGAACGCCATGATCGCGATCGCGGTCCGCACCCAGGCGAGATAGGTGCGTTCGTTGGCGGCGTGGTCGGTGAAGCGCGGAATCATGGGCCCGGTCGTCCACGGCGGCGGGTGCGGACAAAGCGTAGCGGAATCCGGGACAGGCCTGCATGCCGCGGCGGCGCTATGCCGCCTTCGCCTTCGCGGCCAGGGTTTGCAGCAGTTCGTCCGCCAGCCGCAGGCGGTCGGCGGGTTCCGGCAGCTCCGCGCTGATGCGCAGCTTGTCCGCACCCTCCAGCTTGTACGTGCGCGGCTCGCGCCGGATCAGGTTCAGCACGTTCAACGGCTCGATGTCCGGCTTTTCGCGGAAGCTGATCCGGCCGCCGGCGGCGCCGAGGTCGAGCTTGCGGATGCCCAGCGCGGCGGCACGCCGCCTCAGCGCAGCGATCGCGAACAGGCTCTTCGCCGCCTGCGGCAGCAGGCCGAAGCGGTCGATCATTTCGACCTGCAGGTCGCGCAGCGCCTCGTCGTCGCGCGCCCCGGCGATGCGCTTGTACAGCGTCAGCCGCGCGTGCACGTCGGGCAGGTAATCGTCCGGGATCAGCGCGGGCATGTGCAGCTCGATTTCGGTCTCGCCCGCGCCCGTTTCGAAATCGAAGTCGGGTTCCCTGCCGGAACGCAGCGCGGTCACCGCGCGGTCCAGCAGTTCGCTGTAAAGCGCGAAGCCGATCGCCTCGATCTGGCCCGACTGTGCCTCGCCCAGGAGTTCTCCCGCGCCGCGGATTTCCATGTCGTGGGTCGCCAGCGTGAAGCCGGCGCCCAGCTCTTCCAGCGATTCCAGCGCGGCGAGGCGCTTTTCCGCGTCCGCGGTCATGGCCTTGCGGTCGGGCACGATCAGGTAGGCGTAGGCGCGGTGGTGCGAGCGGCCCACGCGCCCGCGCAACTGGTGCAACTGCGCGAGGCCGAAGCGGTCGGCGCGGTCGATCACGATGGTGTTGGCGGTGGGCACGTCGATGCCGGATTCGATGATGGTGGTGCACACCAGCACGTTGAAGCGCTGGCGATGGAAATCCAGCATGGTGCGTTCCAGCTCGTGCGCGGACATCCGTCCGTGTGCGATCCGGATACGCGCGTCGGGCACGAGTTTCTCCAGATCGCGCGTGGTGCGTTCGATGGTGTCGATCGAGTTGTGCAGGAAATACACCTGGCCGCCGCGCGCCAGTTCGCGCTGGAACGCCTCGCGCACCAGCGCGGGATCGTATTGCGCGACCAGCGTCTTCACCGCCATCCGCGCCACCGGCGGCGTCGCGATGATGGAAAGATCGCGCATGCCGCTCATCGCCATGTTGAGCGTGCGCGGGATCGGCGTCGCGGTGAGGGTGAGCAGGTCCACTTCGGCGCGCAGCTTCTTCAACCGTTCCTTGTGGCGCACGCCGAAGCGGTGTTCCTCGTCCACGATCACCAGCCCGAGGTCCCTGAACTTCACGTCCGGCTGCAGCAGGCGGTGCGTGCCGATCACGATGTCGAGCGTTCCGTCGGCAAGTCTCCGCAGTGCTTCGTCGGCATCCTTTTTCGAACGGAAACGCGACAGCAGTTCCACGCGCACCGGAAAATCCGCGAGGCGGTCACGGAAGGTGTCGTAATGCTGCTGCGCCAGCAGGGTGGTGGGCACCAGCAGGGCGACCTGCCGGCCGGCGGTCGCGACCGCGAACGCGGCGCGCAGCGCGACTTCGGTCTTGCCGAAACCCACGTCGCCGCAGACCACCCGGTCCATCGGCTGCGGCGCCGCAAGGTCGGCCAGCACCGCGTCGATCGCGGCCTGCTGGTCGGGCGTTTCCTCGAACGGGAACCCTGCCGCAAAACGCGCCAGCATCGCGCGGTCGTACGCGATGGCGTTGCCCTGGCGCGCCGCGCGCCGGGCATGGATCGCCAGCAGTTCGGCGGCCACGTCGCGCACCTTTTCCGCGGCCTTGCGCCGGGCCCGCTGCCACGCCTCGCCGCCCAGCGAATGCAGCGGCGCCGCCTCGTCGGAGGCGCCGGCATAGCGGCTGACCAGCGCGAGCTGGGCGACCGGCACGTACAGCCTGTCACCGCGCGCATATTCGATCGCGAGGAATTCGCCCGGCATCCCGCCCACTTCCAGCGCGATCAATCCCAGATAGCGGCCGACGCCGTGATCGACGTGCACGATCGGCGCGCCGATTTCGAGTTCGGTGAGATCGCGCAGGATCGCCTCGGGATCGCGCCCGGCCACGCGGCGGCGGTGGCGTTCAGCGCGCGCCCGGTCGCCCGCGAGTTCGCGCTCGGTGAAAACGGTGATGGCCGGCCGGGTCAGCGCGAAGCCGCGTTCCAGCGGCGCGATGGTGAGCGCGGCATGGCCGTCCTCTCCGCTCCGGGGAGAGGGCTGGGGCGAGGGGGCCACGAACGACTGCCAGGAATCGACGACGCGCCATGGCAATCCGGCGGCGGCCAGTTGTTCGGCCAGCGCCTCGCGCCGTCCAGGCGAATCCGCGGCGATCAATACGCGCCGGTCGGGATGCGCACCCAGCCATTCGCGCAGCCGGGCGGGAAAGCCGCCGGCCGCCGCGCCGCCCGCGGAGAGATCGGGCGCCGCCTGCGTGCCGGTGTCCGCGGCGCGCATGTCGCCGGGATCCACGACGTCGATGCGCAGCACGCGGTTCAGGCGTTCGCGCAGCGACTGCGGCGGCAGGTACAGTTCCATCGGCGGCAGCACCGGGCGCTCGATGTCGTGCGCACGCTGGTCGTAGCGCTCGCCGGTCTGTTTCCAGAATCGTTCCGCCGCGTCCAGCGCCTCCCTGCCGATCACGAACAGCGCGTCGCCGCCGAGGTAATCGAACAGCGTTTCGGTCCGTTCGAAGAACAGCGGCAGGTAGTATTCGATGCCCGCAGGGGTCACGCCCTGCTTCATGTCCTGATACAGCGGGCAGCGCCGCACGTCGATCGGGAAGCGTTCGCGCAGGCGGTCGCGGAACGCGCGCATGGATTCGTCGGTCAGCGGAAACTCGCGCGCCGGTAGCAGCTTGACCGCATCGACCTGGTGCAGCGAGCGCTGCGTTTCCGGATCGAAGCCCCGGATCGATTCCACGGCATCGTCGAACAGCTCGATCCGGTACGGCTCCGGCGCGCCCATCGGGAAGATGTCCAGCAGCGCGCCGCGCACTGCGAACTCGCCGTGTTCGTTGACCTGCGGCACGTGGCGGTAGCCGCAGGCTTCGAGGCGGCGCTGCTCGGCGGCGAGCTCGAGCTTGTCGCCACGCGCGACCGCGAGTCCGGAACCGGCAACGTGTGAACGCGGCGCCAGCCGCTGCATCAGGGTCGAAACCGGCACCACCAGCACGCCGCGCGTCAGCGACGGCAGGCGGTACAGCGTGTCGATCCGCTGCGACACCAGTTGCGGATGCGGCGCGAACAGGTCGTAGGGCAGCGTTTCCCAGTCCGGGAAATGCAGCACCGGCAGGTCGCCCGCGAACACCGTGAGCTCGTCTTCCAGCGTGTGCGCGGTGCGGTTGTCGGCGGTGACCGCGACCAGCAGGCCGCTGCGCGTGCGCGCGGCCTCGCACAGCAGCAGGGCCAGCGACGAACCGGCGGGTTCGCGCCAGTCGCGTCGCTGGCCGGGCTGGCTCGGCAGCGGCGGAAGGGGAAGGTCGAAACCAGGCATGCGGAGATTCCGGACAAAGCACGGCACTGCCGGAACCGCGTGACGCGCCAGCAGCAATGCAAGCGGTGATTTTAACAGCGGGCGCCTGCCGGGATCAGGGCGTGAATCGCACGCACGACGTCGAAATCGGGCAGTTCGCGCGGACGGAGCAGAAACCGCAGTTCGATTTCCCTGGGCGTCAGTCGCTGGAATGCGTGACGCAGGGCCGCGAGGTCCTCGACCCGCAGCGGACGCAGCACCAACGTGCGGCCGTCGGCGAGACGGATCTTCCCGGCCAGGTCGTTCGCGTCCATCGACACGACGGCGTTGCCGCAATGTCATGCACGTCCGACGCCCAGTCGTGCGGCAGGCTCAATGTATCCATCCGCCGATGCCGATCCCGATGCTGACATTGGGATGGCCTTCGCGCATCTCCTCGGCGGTCCAGCGGTGGATGGTGTCGCTGCGCACCAGCGGAAACACGTAGCCGGCCTCGCCGACCGAGCCGCTGCGCGTGCCCTCCAGCCGGCCGCGCAGGGTCACCAGCGAGCCGCCGGGATAGTCCAGCGGCTCGACATAGCCCGGCACGATCGCGATGAAACGTCCGCCCGCCGACTGTTTCACGCGCGGGCGCTGCGAGGCGTCCAGCGGATAATCGAGGATCTCGATTTCGCTGTGATCGGGGAAGTTCTGCACGTTCACCACGCGCCCGCCCCAGATCACCTCGCTGCCGTGGAAATTCTCGGGTGCGCTGGCCACCTGTTGCGGCGAAGCGGTCACCACCGCGGAGTCGGTCTTGTAGATCGGCGCCGGCGCGCACGCGGCGAGCGCGGCGGCCGGCAGCAGGATCAGCAGCGCACGGACGGGAAAACGGAAACGAAGGCGAACGCGCATGGCGGTGCTCCGCTGCGGAATGGAACGGCGATCAGCATAGCCCGAAACCGCCATCACGGTTCATCCCGCAACCACCAGACCCGTTGGGAGGCGCGTGGCGACTGCGCCAGCAGCCGGCACAGGACGCGCAGCATCGCGGACAGTGCCGCATCGAGTTTCCAGGGCGGATTGGCGATTGCCATGCCGCAGCCGTTCAGACGCAGCGGCGAATCGTCCGGCAGCACCAGCAGTTCCGCGGCCAGCACCCTGTCGAACGGTCCTGCAGCGAGGTGACGGTGGAACGGTGCGATGGTGCGGCGAAGCTTGACGGGATACCACACCGCATACACGCCGCCGGGCCAGCGGGCATGCGCCTTCGCGAGCGCGGCCTCGATCGTGGCGAATTCGCCTTCCTGCGCCTCGAATGGCGGGTCGATCAGCACCAGGCCGCGCTTTTCCGGCGGTGGCAGCAGCGCGTTCAGTGCGGCGTAGCCATCGCGGGCATGCACGTGCACGCGGCGGTCGTTCCGGAACAGCGCGCGCAACGCCGCGGCTTCGCCGTGCTGCAATTCGCACAGCACCAGCCGATCGTTCGCACGCAACGCGCCCGCCGCCAGCAACGGCGAACCGGGATACCTTCGCAAGGTGCCGTCCGGGTTGAGTGCACGCACCGCATCGACGTAACGCCGCAGCGGCGGCGGCAGGCCTTTCGCCCCGAACAGGCGCCCGATGCCGTCACGCCATTCGCCGGTCTTTTGCGGTTCGGCGTCGTCCAGCACGTAGCTGCCGCTTCCAGCATGCGTGTCGAAACAGCCGAGCGATTTGTCCTTGGCGGTCAAGGCATCCAGCAGCGCCAGCAGGATCGCGTGCTTGAAGACATCCGCGAAATTGCCGGCGTGAAAGGCGTGGCGGTAGTTCATCGGGAGGATTCCGCGTCTTTCGCAGTATAGACATGGACATGCCGCACGAGCCGCATGGGGCCTACTCCAGGGTTGTTCGCCCCGTCAGGGTTGGATACGCTCGATCCGGCGCCTGTTGCGTGCGCGCGGCGCACATCCACGAAACTCCAGCATGAAGCAGAAACCCTCCGACGCGGGAATGTGGAATCCCGAGCTGTCACGCCGCCGTTTCGTGCAGGGACTGGCGCTGGGCGGTACCGCCGCGATGCTGGGTGGCATCGTCAAACCCGCTTGGGCGCTGACCAGCCCCGCTCAGCCGAACGCAATGTCCGGCACCGAATTCGCACTGGAGATTGCGGAGATGCCGGTCGATTACACCGGCACGCGGCGCCTCGCCACCGCGATCAACGGCCAGATTCCCGGCCCGCTGCTGCGCTGGCGCGAAGGCACCACCGTCACGCTACGCGTCACCAACCGCCTGCGCGTTCCGACTTCGATCCACTGGCACGGCATCCTGCTGCCCGCGGACATGGACGGCGTGCCGGGCATCAGCTTTCCCGGCATCGCGCCGGGCCAAACCTTCACGTACCGGTTCCCGGTCAAGCAGAGCGGCACATACTGGTATCACGGCCATTCCGGATTCCAGGAACAGACCGGCGTCTATGGCCCGCTGGTGATCGAGCCCGCGAACGGCGAGCGCGTCCGTGCCGAACGCGACCACGTGGTGATGTTGAACGACTGGACCGACATGGATCCGGCGCATGTTTTCGCGCTGCTGAAAAGGCAGAGCGGTTACTTCAACGTCCACCAGCCGACGGTGCCGGAGTTCCTGCGCGATGCATCGATGCTGGGGCTGCGCGGCGCGCTGCGCGAACGCGCGATGTGGAACCGGATGCGGATGAATCCGCGCGACCTGATCGACGTCACCGGCTTCACTTACACCTATCTGATGAATGGCGCGACGCCGGCAGGCAACTGGACGGCGTTGTTCAAGCCGGGCGAGCGGGTGCGGCTGCGTTTCATCAACGGCTCGGCGAACAGTTACTTCGACGTCCGGATTCCCGGTTTGAAACTCACGGTGATCGCCGCCGACGGGCAGGATGTCGAACCGGTCGAGGTGGACGAGTTCCGGATCGCGGTGGCGGAGACCTACGATGTGATCGTGACGCCGCAGGACGATCGCGCGTACACGATCTTCGCGCAGTCGATGGATCGCAGCGGTTACGCTCGTGGCACGCTGGCGCCGCGGCCGGGCATGGAAGCCGCGGTGCCGGCGATGGATCCGGTGCCGATCCTGACGATGGCGGACATGATGGGCGCGGTGGGTGAGTCAGCGCGCTCAGCCGATGCCTTGAATGGCATCGGCTGCGCTGACGAACGCCCGAAGCAGGATGCGAAGGGCCGGGTTGCCGGGCGAGCGCAGGATGCGCGAGCCGGCAACGGGTGCCAAAGGGACAGAAGCGGACATGCAGGGATGTCCGGCATGGACATGTCCTCGATGCACGACATGCACGGCATGCGAGGCATGGACATGCCGGGCATGGTCCGGGCGCATCACGCGCGTACCGAGTACCACAACCCCGGCGTGGACATGTTGATGGATTGGCCGCGCACCGCTCTCGACGATCCGGGCGCGGGCCTGCGCGGCAACGGCCGCCGCGTGCTGACCTATGCCGACCTGCACACGATCGGGGGTTCGCTCCACCACGGCGAACCTGCGCGCGAGATCGAGCTGCACCTGACCGGCAACATGGAACGCTTCATGTGGTCGTTCGACGGCGTGAAGTTTTCCGACGCGAGGCCGGTGCATTTCCCGTACGGCGAACGCCTCCGCATCATCCTTTGCAACGACACCATGATGAACCATCCGATCCATCTGCACGGGATGTGGAGCGAGCTGGAATCGCCCGCAGGCGGGTTCCAGGTGCGCAAGCAGACCGTCAACGTGCAGCCGGCGCAACGCGTCAGCTATCGGGTGCAGGCCGATGCGCCGGGCCGCTGGGCCTATCACTGCCATCTGCTCTACCACATGGAGGCTGGCATGTTCCGCGAAGTGGTGGTGGCGTGAAGGCGTTCGCAGCCAAGGCACTCCCCGCGTTGCTTGCCTTGACGTTCATGGCGGCGTCCGCTAGTTCCGCGGCGGCGCAGGACACGATGCAGGACATGGACATGCCATCGATGCAGCATGCGCATGTGAAGGAGAAGCAGACGAAGCACGACCATGCCGCGTCCGTGCCGCCCAATGCGCCCGATCAGGCGATGCACGGCATGAAAATGTTACATGCGCCACGCGCGGCGCAGCCAGAGGATGGACGCAGCGGGGATTATTCGGACGGCTATACCTACGGTCCGATGGCCGGCATGGACATGCACGACGATGCGCCGCAAGGCATGTTGCTGCTGGATCAACTGGAATACGTGCATTCGCGCGGCAGCGGCAACGCCACGGCAATCGATGGCGAAGCCTGGTACGGCGGCGACATCGACAAGCTGTGGCTGAAGTTCGAGGGACAGTCTGGCGATGCATTGCGTACCGAGGCACTGTGGTCCCGCGCGACCACGCCGTTCTGGGACACACAACTGGGCGTGCGGCACGACTCCGGCGTCGGCCCGGGCCGGACCTGGGCGGCATTCGGCGTGGAAGGATTGGCGCCGTACTGGTTCGAGACGGAGGCGACGTTCTACGTGGGGCAGGGCGGCCGCGTCGCCGCGCGCGTGCAGGCTGCCTACAACGCACGTCTCACCCAGCGCCTGATCCTGCAACCGGAATTCGAGGCGAATTTTTACGGCAGGAGCGATCCGCGACGCGGGATCGGTTCGGGCCTGTCGGATGCCGAGTTCGGGCTGCGCCTGCGTTACGAAATCCGCCGCGAGTTCGCGCCTTACCTCGGCGTGGTCTGGCAGCAACGCTTCGGCCGCACCGCTGATTTCGCGCGTGGGCGGGGCGAACGCGCGGACGATCTCCAGTTCGTGGCAGGGATGAGGGTGTGGTTCTGATTCCGATGCGGGCGGATCAGTGCACGTCAACCGTGATCACGTCCGGATCGCCGCCGTGCCAGATCAGTGGCTGCGCCCGGTACAGCCCGGGCAGCAGGCGCTGCAGCGCGACGGCCTTGGGCGCGTCGTTGATCGCGATGTACGGCTCGTCCGGGTGCAGCCGCGCGTAATCCTGGTGATAGTCCTCGGCCTGATAGAACGCCTTGAACGGCACCACCTGCGTCACGATCGGCGCCGGGTACACGTGCGCGGCGGTGAGCTGCGCGATGTAATCCATGGCGATCTTCTGCTGCCCGGGCGTGGTGTAGAAGATCACGCCGCGGTATTGCGTGCCGGTGTCCGGCCCTTGCCGGTTCAACTCGGTGGGATCGGTCGCGACCGAGAAATACACCCGGAGCAACTGGCCATAGGTGACCTTCGAGGGGTCGTAGCGGATCCGGACGGTCTCGGCGTGGCCGGTATCGCCCTCGCTGACCCGGTCGTAGCGGGCGGTGGCGGCCGCCCCGCCCGAGTAGCCGGAAGTCACGTCGGTCACGCCGGACACGTGCTCGAACACCCACTGCATGCCCCAGAAGCAGCCGCCGGCCAGCACCGCGGTGGCGCTGCCGGGCCGGGTGGTCAACGGTGCATCGACCTTTGGCGGTGGCACCGCGCGGGCCGCCTCGTCGCCCATGGCAACAGGCGTGCAGGCCGCGGCGGACAATAGAAGCAAGCCCGCCAGGACGGGGCCGGACAGGCGCGACAGGGTTCGCTTGAACATGGCTGGATCGTCTCCGGTGATCGGCAACAAGGACCGGCCCTAGGCGTCGAAACTGACACGAACGAGGGCCGGCGAACGGCCCGATTTCAAGCCCCCGGTTACCCGGCCATCCCGGCCCCTGTCACCCGACACGTGCATTCCGTCACGTTTGGGGGCATTCTAGGGACGTGGGCAGGGACGTCCGGGAGCCGTGGCGTCTGGAGAACAAGGGGGCAGTGGCCACCATCCGCATGCCGTCGGCGCATCGTTGCGCGTGCAACTCCGGTTGTGCCGGGTGAACCGTTGCAAGCCGGAAGCCTGACACGGGTCGCGCGGTCGTGTCGTCTCGAGGAGAACCCTGATGAACAAGCGCTTCGAACTTTCCGGACCGCTGACCGATATCAAGAGCTTTCCGGTCTGGATGCAGGACATCATCGAGGATGCGGAGTCCACCCGGCAATCGGTAATACATCACGAGTTGGGAGAGGTGCTGAAAGCCAGTCACGGCGACGGGGTTCCTGTCTGTAATTTCCTGCTGAGCATCTGGCCGGTGATCGAGCGTTTCCCCGGTTACATGGCGCACAGTCTCTTGAAGACACAGTACGACCGCAGCGAAGGCGACAACATGGCGCGCCGCTGGCTGGTCCGGAACATCCGCGTCGAGCAGAACCACGCCGAGTATTTCCTGGACTGGGCCGAGGGCCACGGCATCGCGCGCGAGCGCGTGCGCAAGGGTCCGGTACCGCACGGCGCGGAAGTGCTGGCCAACTGGTGCGAGGAAGCCAGCAGCCGCGACACGCTGGCCGCCGGCATTGCCGTCACCAACTACGCGGTCGAGGGCGCAACCGGCGAATGGGCGCGCAACCTGTACGACGACGAGGATTACCGCAACGGTTTCCCCAAGCAAGGCCGCAAGCGCAGCCTGCGCTGGCTGGAACTGCACGCGGCGTACGACGATCTGCATCCGTGGGAGGCGCTGGAAATCGTGTGCACGCTCACCGGCGCCAACCCGTCCGTCGATGAGGTGATGCACCTCGGCGAGTGCATCAAGCGGACCTATGTCTGCATGCGCGCGCTTGCTGACAGGTGCGTTGCAAATCGCCGCGTTGTCGAGGCGAAGCACGAAGCGGCTGCCTGACGCACATGCAGGACTGGCGCGGCATCGTGTCGGAGACGATGGTCGCGTTTCGTCAGCGGAGAATGAGGGGGTTCCGCCAGCCCAGCCCGTTTCGATCGTTGCCGCGTCGCTTGCTACCGCTGGCCTATGGGCTGGCCATCGTCATCGTTTTCATCATGCTCCTGACTTGGAGTGCACTGCACGTGCAGATCACTCTGGCCGGGCTTCTCAACGCGGAAAGCATCTGGTCCAAGGCGCAGAAGCAGGCGGTGATCGACCTGCTGGCCTATGCAGGCGACGGCAAACCTGGGCAATGGGCCTCGTTTCGGCAGCACATTGAAATGCTGCAAGCGGACATGTGGGTGCGCGACGCAGTCGCCAGCGGTCATTACGACCAGCGGCGCGTGGACGAAGGATTCCGGCGTGGCGAGGTCATCAGCAGCGCCCAATCAAGCATGGTCTTCGCGTTCCGCTACTTTCGGAACGCACCGTACATGCGCCAGGCGATGGCGGCCTGGCACGCCAGCGATCCCATGATCGCGGAACTGATCGCTACCGGCGATGAACTCCAGCGCGACTGGGCGGCTGGACGTCCGACCGCACAGGAAGTGGCGCGCCAGCGCGAACGCATCCGCGCGATCAATGCCCGAATCCAGCCTCTCAGCGACCGTTTCTCGCTCGAAATCGCCAAGGGCGCGGAATCGGCCGGACGTACGCTGTTTGTGGCGGTCGTGCTGGCGGCGGTCGCCGCGATGCTGGTGCTGCTCTACATTGCACACCGGATCCTCGCGGCCATCCGCGCCAGCGAGGGCGAGCGGCAGATCGTCGCCGAGGCGCTGGCCAACGTCGCGGAAGGCGTGATCGTGGCCGACGCCGAGCGCAGGGTGGTTGCCACCAACACCGCGCACGCACGCATCACCGGTTACGCCACCAACGCGCTGCTGGGCAAGCCGTTCGATACCCTGCGCACGCTGCCGGACGGCAGCCCGCTGCCGGCATCGGTGTGGAGCGAGCTGTCCACGCGCGGCCACTGGCGCGGCGAGGTGCGCGCGCGGCGCTTCGACGGCAGCACCTACGCGGAGCAGATCAGCATCAGCGCGATCCGCGACGCGGAAGGGCGGATCCAGCGGCACGTGGTGGTGGTCAGCGACATCAGCAAGAGCAAGGCGGTGCGCGACCGGCTGGAATATCTCGCCACCCACGATCCGCTCACCGGCCTGCTCAACCGCGCGGAATTCGAGCGGCACGTCGCGCGCGCGATCGACGAGGCCAAACGCGAGCGCAAGGCGATGGCGGTGCTGTTCATCGACATGGACGCGTTCAAGGCGGTCAACGACAGCTTCAGCCACGCCACCGGCGACCGGATGCTGGGCGAGATCGCGCGCCGGATCGTGCGCGAACTGCGCGAGGACGACGTGACCGCGCGGCTCGGCGGCGACGAATTCACGGTGCTGGTCCGCCGGCTGGCCGCGCGCGAGGACGTCACCCCGCTGGCCGAACGGCTGCTGGCATCGCTGCTGCGGCCCCTGCACGTGGACGGGCACGAGGTGGTGCTGGGCGCCAGCATCGGCATCGCCGGACATCCGCTGGACGGCGACGATCCGGCCACGCTGCTGGCCAACGCCGACGCCGCGATGTACGCGGCCAAGAGCGAGGCGGGCAACGCCTACCGCTTCTACGCGCCGTACATGCAGTCGGAGGCGCGCGACCGCCTGCGCCTCGGCCACGAACTGCGGCGCGCCCTGGCCGGCGACGAATTCCGGCTGGTGTACCAGCCGACCGTGGAGATGCGCAGCGGGCGGGTGATGGCGGTGGAGGCGCTGGTGCGCTGGATGCATCCGGACCGCGGCGAACTGGCGCCGGACCAGTTCATCCCGGTCGCGGAAAAACTGGGCCTGATGCGGATGCTGGACACCTGGGTGCTGAACGCGGTGTGCGAACAGATCCGCGTGTGGAACGGCAAGCGCATGCCGCCGCTGCGGGTGGCGGTGAACGCGTCCGCCAGCAGTTTCAGCCATCCCGGTTACATCGACACCGTGCGCAAGGCGCTGCAGGACAGCGGCATTCCGGCGGACCGGCTGATGTTCGAGATCACCGAGGGCACCATCCTGCGGATGGGCGAATCCACCGAGGCCACCATGCGCGCGCTGCACGAACTGGGCATCGAGGTGGCGATCGACGATTTCGGCACGGGTTATTCCTCGCTGTCGTACCTGAAGCTGCCCGCGATCACCTGCCTCAAGATCGACCGCTCGTTCGTCAGCGGGCTGCCCAACGACGCCAACAACGCGGCGATCACCGAGGCCATCCTGGCGCTGTCACGCAGCCTCGGGCTGCGCACCATCGCCGAAGGCATCGAGACCGACGCGCAGCACGACTTCCTGCTGCGGCTGGGTTGCGCCGAGGCGCAGGGCTATCTCTATTCCTACCCGTTGAGCGTCACGGATCTGGAACGCCTGCTGATGCCCAATGCCCCGCACACGCAGACGCACCTGCGGCTGGTCAAGCCGCCGCAATAGGCGGTTTGCACGCATATCCCGGCGTGCCGGGTAACCCGCGTCGCGACACGGCTCAATGCCGGGTGAAGCGGCAGCCCTGTGGTGCCGGTGCGCCGTCGAAACGAGCCTGCGTCCAGCGCAGCAGATCCCGGTCCAGCGGCGTGCCCGGCAGCACCAGGCCCATGTGTCCGCGACCCGCATACGTCGCGTAATCGATGGCCTGCCCCGCGCGGCACTGCCGCTCGACGTAGCGCGCCTGGATCTGCGGCGAGACCAGATCGTCGCTCAGCCCCTGCGCGACCAGCACGGGCACGCCGATGTGCGCGCGCGGCACATTCTGCGCAAGATGCGCGCCCAGCGCACCCTGGTCCGGATCGATCCGGAAGATCGAACCGCCCGACAGCAGCGCCTCGAGCACCGAAAACGTCGCGGCCTTGCCGACCAGGCAGCGACGGGCCATGTCGCGCGCCAGCGGCCGGACCAGCGGGCGGACGTAGCGGTCGAAGCTGATGTCCGGATAGACCTCGCTTTCCGTGAACAGCACGTAGGACGAAAGCACGCGCCCCGGCGCGCCATCCTTGACGGCCTCGATCAGCGCGGGAAGGTCGGAAGCGGGTGCGAGCGCGGCCACGCCGGCCACGTTCGCGTCCGGCGCATAGTCCGGCGCGAGAATGCCGGCCCACAACGCCGCGTGGCCGCCCTGGGAGTGGCCCCACACCACCGCCCGGTTGCCGGCTTGCGCCGCCGGCAATTGCCGCACCGCGCGGATCGCGTCGAGCACCGGACGCGCTTCGCCTTCGCCGATCAGGTACGGATGCGGACCCTGCGTGCCTAGTCCGGTGTAGTCGGTCGCGACGAACACCCAGCCCTTCGCCAGCAGCGCGTCGAAGGCGGGCACGCCGTAGAACGGATCGGGCAGCAGCGACGGCGCGCAACCGGGCACGATGCCCGAGGTGCCGTGTGCCCAGTCGATGATCGGCCGCGGCCCGGCATGCGGCGTTCGCGATTCGACCACCAGCGCGCTCGCCACGGCCGGACTGCCGTTGCCCCGGGTGGTGGTGTAGAGGATCAGCCACGCGCGCGCGCCGGCCGGCACGTGGCGCGTGAAAGCTTCCGCACGCAGCAAGACGCCGGGTTTGCCGGGCATGTTCGACGGTGCGCCGTAAAACGCATCCGGTCGTGCAGGGCGAACCGCGAACCAGCACGCAACGATCGCCGCGATCACGACCGCAACCAGCACCGCCATCACGATGATCGCATGACGTATCACTCGGACGAACCACGATGCGGCGTATTCCGGATCCGGGTCTTGCATGGCGTGCCGGCCGCGTGCTGTCGCGCCGCAGTGTAATCCGCCCCGCACCAGGCAGTACTGCACTCAGACAGTGGATGCGCGCACGCCCAGCCAAGCCCTGATCGCCGCGATCGTGATCGGAATCGAGCCGAAGATGATGAACACCAGGTCGCCCGGCAAGCGCAACCATTCAAGCGTGCGCGCTACGGTGCTCCCCGTGTAATCCAGGCTGCGCGCATGCGCGTAACCGTGGCGAATCACGTCCCACACCTGCAACACGCCGCCGGGGAACAGGCTCATCGCCACCATCATAAGCAGGCCGATGTTGGTACCCCAGAACGCGACCTTGACGTATTTCTCGATGCCGGGCCACGCATGCTCGTTCGTGGTCTGGCGCAACACCAGCACCATCAGCGCCAGCGCCAGCATCCCGAACACACCCATCATCGCGGCGTGGCCGTGATTGGGCGTGAGGATGGTGCCGACTTCGAAGTAGCTGACGATCGGCAGGTTAATCAGAAAGCCGAACATCCCTGCACCCACGAAGTTCCAGAAGCCCACCGCCATCAGGAAGTAGAACGTCCACTTGTGCGGTACCCGGCGCGGTTTGCCGTCGATGTCAACCTGGCCGCGCGTGGTCTTCACGAAATCCCACGCGTCCAGCGTCAGCAGGGTCAACGGCACGACTTCCAGCACGGACACCAGCGCCGACAAAGCCATGTTGAGTTGCGTCTGGCCGGTGAAGTACCAGTGGTGACCGGTGCCGACCAGGCCGCCCAGGAAATACAGGATCGCGTCGAGATAGATCACGCGCAGCGCCGTGTTGCGGCGGGTCAGGCCGAGTTGGAAGAACGTCAGCGCCACCACGGTGGTCGCGAAGAACTCGAAGAAGCCTTCGACCCACAGGTGGATGATCCAGAACCGCCAGGTGTCCACCACGGTGTAATTGGTGTGGGCGCCGTAGAACAGCGCGGGCACGTAGAACACCGGGATCGCCAGTGCGCCAAACAGGAACATGCGCGTGATCGGGCGTGCCTCGGCGTCGGCGTTGTCGCGCGGCCGCGCCAATTTGAACAGCAGCGCGAACCACACCAGCAGGCCAATCACCAGCAGGTATTGCCAGATCCGTCCGAGTTCCAGATATTCCCAGCCCTGATCGCCCAGCCAGAACCACCACTTGCCGAGCTTCTGCGCCATGCCGGCCCACTCGCCCAGCAGGCTGCCAACGATCACGATGCCGAACGCGACGAACAGCAGGTTGATCCACACGCCCAACCCGCGCGGTTCATCGCGCCTGAGTGTACGGCCCAGGAACAATGCCGCGGCGACGTAGGCGGTCGCGATCCAGAAAATCGCGCTCTGCAGGTGCCAGGTGCGCAGCAGATTGCTCGGAAACACGTCTTCCAACTGGAAGCCATAGAAACTGCGTGGATCGGCGCGGAAGTGCGCGGTCGCGCCGCCCACCAGTGTCTGGAACAGGAACAACAGCGCCACCACGACGAAGAACTTCACCAATGCGCGCTGGCCCGCGCTGGCTGTGCCGGGCAGTAACTGCGGGTGCACGACATTGCCGCGCGTGACCCAGCCGAGATAATCGAACTTGCCGAACAGCAACAAGACTGCCGCGATGCCGGCCAGCAAAACGACCAGGCTCAGCGCGCTCCACAGGAAGGCGCCGGGAGGTGGCGTGTTGCCCACCAGCGGGTCGTACGGAAAATTGTTGGTGTAGGAAAAATCCTGTCCCGGCCGGTCGGTCACCGAGGCCCATGCCGCCCAGCTCACGAACGCGGTGAATGCACGCAGCTCTGCAGGGTTGGTGATCAGGTTCGGCTTCAACCCACCATTGTCGACGGGGTTTTTGAAATAGTCGGTCCAATGTGCAAGCTGTTGGCGCCAGGCTTGCGATTCTGCGGGCGTCAGTGCCAGTGTTCGGGTGGATGCGTCGTAGTTGTTGGTTTTCAGTTCGACTGCGACCTGCGCGCGCACGGCCGCCTGCGACATTGCATCGAGTTGTGCGAACGGCTTGCCGTATTGCGCCTGCCCCAGCGCGTCGGCGGTGTCTTCACCGATCCTGTGCAGGGCCTGCGCGGAATAGTCCGGACCCAAATAGGCACCGTGGCCCCAGATCGTGCCGTTGTCCATCAGCCCGTACTTCAGGAACACACCCTGACCGGCGCGGATCTCGTCACCGGTGAACAGTGTCGTGCCGTTCGCGTCCAAGACCTTGACGGGAATGGGCGGTGCGTTGCGGTAGGCAAGGGTAGTGATTGCGATCAACACCGCGAAGCCTGCCACCATCACGATGCCGACGGTGCGCAGCCACCACGGCGAAAGTTCGGAATCCTCGGGTGCGACAGCCGGAAGCGTTGCGGCCATGACGATCTCCGGGAACGTGATGTCGTACGCGCCATGGTGATGACGGGTCGAGTTCCTCGTCAAGTCGCGTCAGCCCGTGTCGATCAGGCGACGCGACCCCCGGAACGTGTGCGGCTGCCAGTATGGCCAACCCGGCACCGCGGCGAATTGACCGTGGTCAAGTCCGGATTCGCCTGATGTTTGCGGGAAGCGCGGCTTGATCCCAAGCGGGATGCACCTCGAAAACCGCAAACCCGACGCCTCGAAGTCCGCCGTCTCAGGTTCGCGCACTGTCGCGCAGGCGCGCATGGTCGCATATATGGATGGATCAACGCGCCGCGCACCTTGATCAAGCCACGCTGCGAGAGACTCCGCAACATGCGCGACAGGATTTCCGGCGCCAGTCCGAGTTGCGCGGCAATCTCGCCCTTGCGCGCGGACAATCGTAGGCTGTCGGCTTCCGGCTGCGGCACATGCGCGAGCAGATGGGCCGCCACCCGCGATTCACTCCCATGCAGGCTCGGCGATTCGATCTCGTCCCACTGCGCGTCGCCAAGTCCGGCGAACAGGTAATGCCTTCGCAATTCGGCGCAATCACGCTTGATCACTGGCCGCTCCAACCATCCACGGTCGAGCTCAGGCAGGCGTAACGGTCTGGATCAAGCGCGCATTGCCCGCCGGCGCGGTGGGATGCCGCACAGCAACGGGCCGATCACGATCAGATACAGCGCGAAGGCGGCGAACCACACGGACGCAGCCCATGACCAGCCGGAAGGTCCAGACAGACGCAGGATCGCCGCGACCGTCGGCATAACGAACATGATCGTCAGTGCCGCATTCGACCGGATCGGCACGCCGCCGTGGCCCTGCGCGACGCGCGTCATCATGCCCAGCGAGAGCGTGCCCAGTGCGCCGACCGTGATGCCGTGCAAGGTGTCGAGTTCAGATGCCAGCCAAACGCCGGTCAATCCGAGGCCGCGCAACAACAAACCGGTTGCCAGCCACAGGTAGCCGAGATGGAGCACCCACAGCATCGGTTCGCGCGCCGCGCGCCAGCCGCGCCATCCGAACAGTCTCACGAACGCCAGCGCTGCCAGCGCGATCATCAACATGCCGCGTGCGTGATCGGGCGCACCGCACAGCCCGCATAGCAGCACCAGCGCACCACCGCCGTTGACGATCCAGGTCAGGTACCGGTTGATCCGCATCGTGTGGCCGGCGAGCTTGCGGCCGGTGAAGAACGGGATCACCCGACCGCCGATCGCCAGCATCAGCAACGTCAACAGGTCCACGGCGCCGATCAGCGCGCGGTTCATCAGGGCCACGTCCGCTCGCCACGCTCCGAGGTAGAACGCGATGTCGAGGCCCGTGTAGACCAGCAAGATGAAGATCAGGAACGCGTTGCGCTTGTTCCTCGACAGTCACAGCACGCGCCCGACCAGGAACACCAGCCCGAACAGGTAGCCGATGTCGAACAATGCGCCCATCCAGAATGGCAGCGGCGACAGCGGCGCAACGCGCGCCAGCAACCATAGTGAAGTCAGCGCCCACAGGGAGCGGCGGGTCGTCGTTGCGATCCCGGTCCAGTTGGCCGATGCGGTCAGCAGAAACCCGCCGACCAGCGCTCCCGCGAAACCGTACAGCATCGCGTGCGCATGCCATGGAACCGGCAACAGCGTTGCGGTTGGCAGCCATCCGGAATGCAGGAACGCGCCCCACGCCAGCATGCCCAGACTGGCGAACGACGCCGCGCAGAAGAACAGCGGGCGGAACGGATGCAGCAGCGGGGCGGGTGGGTTCACGGTTCGGGCGGCGGTGGCCATGAGATCCGGGCTTGGCGGCGATCGTCCCATGCTGAACCGGTCGTTTCACGACCGCCATGACGCCGGTCAATGTCGATTCCGGCCCGCGTCGTTCGTCGCACGGGTGAAGCCGGCCTGTGCCGGGAAACGGGAGAAGAGTCATGCGCGTATTGGTGATGGTGAAGGCGAGCAAGGAGTCGGAAGCCGGCGGGTTGCCGACTGCCCAGGAAATAGCCGAGATGGGCAGGTTCAACGAAAAGCTGGTCGAAGCCGGCGTGATGCTGATGGCCGAAGGGCTGCACCCCAGCTCCAAAGGCGTGCGGGTGCGTTTCGAGGGCAAGCAGCGCACGGTGATCGACGGCCCCTTCGCGGAAACCAAGGAATTAGTCGCCGGCTTCTGGCTGTGGCAGGTGCGCTCGATGGACGAGGCCATCGAGTGGATCAAGCGCGCGCCCTTGTTCGACGGCGGCATGGAAATCGAGCTGCGGCCGGTGCTCGAGATGGACGAGTGCGGCGCGGCCGCGACGCCCGAGAACCGCGAGCGTGTGGCGCGCATGCACGAGAAGCTCGCGAAGGACTGAAGGCGGCCGAAGCGGGCGCTTGCGCGGAGCGCGCGGGGATGGTGTGATCGGCCGTCATGACGACGGCCGACACCCATCGCACCATCGAGGCGGTCTGGAAGATCGAGGCGCCGCGCCTGATTGCGGGGCTGGCGCGCATGCTGCGCGACGTGGGGCAGGCCGAGGACCTGGCGCAGGAAGCGCTCGTCGTCGCGCTGGAACGCTGGCCCGTCGATGGCGTGCCGGACAATCCGGGCGCGTGGCTGATGACCACGGCCAGGCGCCGGGCGATCGACCTGATCCGTCACCACAGGATGCGCGACGACAAGCAGGCCGCGCTCGACTACGAACTCCAACCTGACGCGATGACGCATGCGCCGGACCACGCGGACGCCCTGGATGACGACATCGGCGACGATCTGCTGCGGCTGATCTTCACCGCCTGCCATCCGGTGCTCACCCGCGAGATGCAGGTCGCGCTGACCCTGCGCATGCTGGGCGGCCTGACCACGCCGGAAATCGCGCGCGCGTTTCTGGTGCCCGAACCCACCATCGCGCAGCGCATCGTGCGCGCCAAGCGCGTGCTCGCGGAAAAACAGGTGCCGTTCGAGGTGCCGCGCGGCGAGGAGCTCGCGCCGCGGCTGGCATCCGTGCTGGAAGTGATTTACCTGATTTTCAACGAAGGCTACACCGCCACCTCGGGCGACGACTGGGCGCGCCCCGCGCTGTGCGAGGAAGCGCTGCGGCTTGGCCGTGTATTGGCGGGGCTGGCGCCGCGCGAACCGGAAGTGCACGGGCTGGTCGCGCTGATGGAAATCCAGGCCTCGCGCCTGCACGCGCGCATCGCCGCCGATGGTGCGCCGATCCTGCTGCTGGACCAGGATCGTTCGCGCTGGGATCGCCTGCTGATACGTCGCGGCCTCGCAGCGCTGGAACGCGCGGAGCAACTGGGCGGGGCGGACGGCAATTACGCGCTGCAGGCCGCGATCGCCGCCTGCCATGTACGCGCGCTGCACGCCGAGGACACCGACTGGAAGCGGATCGCGGCGCTGTACGCGCAGCTGGCCGAAGTCGCGCCTTCACCGATCGTGGAATTGAATCGCGCCGTCGCGGTGTCGATGGCCGAAGGCCCGGAAGCGGGGCTGCGACTGGTCGATGCGCTGCAAAAGGAACGCGCGCTGGCCCAATACCATCTGCTGCCCAGCGTGCGCGGCGACCTTTTGTGCAAGCTGGGTCGCCGCGAGGAAGCCCGCGCTGAATTCGAACGTGCCGCCGCGATGACCGGCAACGCCCGCGAATCGGAATTTTTGCGCCAGCGCGCCGAGGCGTGCGTGGAGAGATAAGTGACCTCGGATCGCTCTTTCTTCGTCTTTCCGGGGCCACCCGCGTTGTTGGCGGGCGGAACCCGGAATCCAGCTTTCTGCGTTTGCAAAGGGAAGCTCTGAATAAATCCATCCAGGATTTGCCAGAGCACGCCGAATTCGGTACACGCCCGAATTCGGCTTCGCAAATCAATCACGTGCAAAAAATGCGTGCTTGATTTGCGGGCGGCACATCCATGTGCCGCATGGAAACTCTGATAAATCAGAGTTTCCAAAGCACTGCAAGAGCCGGATTCCGGGTTCGGCCTGCGATAAAGCCGCAGACCGCCTCGGAATGACGAGTAAAACCACGTATTCCATAACCGGAGAGGACCATGGCCTACATGCTGTTTGTCGCCGAACCGCGCGGCCAGCGCGCGGAACGCACCGACGAAGAAGGGCGCGCACTGTACGCGCGGATGGAGCGCTATGCCGATGAACTGAAAGCACGCGGCGTGCTGCGCGCCTACTCATCATTGCGGAATGATTCCGAAGGACAACGCCTGCAAATCCGCGACGGCAAACGGTCCTTGCGCGACGGCCCCTTCGCCGAAGCGCGCGAGATGATCGGCGGATTCTTCCTGGTCGATTGCGCGACGCGCGAGGAAGCCATCGAACTCGCCGCGCTTTGCCCGGCAGCCGAGTGGGCCACCATGGAAGTGCGCGAAACCGGCCCGTGCTATCTGGGCTGACACGCGCCTAGTTTTTCGCGACAACGCCTGAATTTGGTGGCGCGCGCAGCGCATCCGCTGGAATGAGTTGTTGGACGGCAGCTTGCCACGCCTCAGTCGCGTTGCAGCCGACCCAGCCGCTCTCCCATCAGCAGATGCGGGCCTTCCTGATGCGGTTCGCGCCACGGCAACTCTGGCGTGAATCCGTGACCAGCCTGGAACAGAAGCACGACATCCGAACCGCCAAACAGAAAGTTGCCCAGCATGTCGCCTTTTTGGACGCGTACGCCCTCCTTGACGTTGGGCTCGATGTTCACGGAGCTTACCGGCGACATGCCGATCGGGATGATGGCGACCAATCCATGTTCCTCCGTTTCCAGAATCACGGTGGCGCGCGTTTCCAACGCCTGATAACCAACCGAAGAAGGGTCGAACTTGTATCTTCCGTCGGCGGCATCCCAGCTCACCCGGCCGCCGGCCAGCTCCTGGCCCGGGATGAGCGTCACTTCCCTCACCACGCCGCCGAGCGGAAAGTGATAGCGGTGGTAGTCGTAGACGTCCAGAAACAAGTGGGTGAACGTGCCTCCTGCAAATGCCGATTTGTACGGGCTGTGCTCACCCACGAGTTGCTCCACCGAGGTGACGGTTCCCGTCTTTACCGGAATGCCCGACTTTTCGACTACGCGCGAATGGCTGTCGATCGCCCATACGCCTTGGGGCGCTCCGTCAACAGGGGATACGACGAGGGACTCGTCGTCCGGCGCGGCGATTGGCCGCTGCTGTGCCGATTTCAGGCGTCGCGAGAAGAATTGATTGAACGTCGTCCACCGCGATGGGTCTTCATACCATCCCCGACTCAGTCCGAAACCTTCGTCGGCCTGCGCCATGCGCAGATACTCGCCGTTCCACGACTCGGGCGTGTCGAGAAATCTCCCCCATGATCGGACGAACGCCTTCAGCCAGGAGTTGTACGGCTCGACGTACTGCAGGGAGTTGTTGAGGTAGCCTCTCCCCTCAAGCTCGCCGAGCGGTTGATCGCACACAAAGTAGAGGTAGGCCAGGGACTGGTCGATGCGCTGATACAGCGTCGCGTCGGGTTTCACGGCGATCAGGCTCGCCGGCATGGCATGCTCGACCCATGCAACAAAATCGAAGTACTGCTCGAGCGTCTGCACCGGATTGGTGTTCGGGTCGGGATTTGTCAGTTTCGCCTGCTCGATCGAGGCAATGAGGAGCCGTTTGACTTCCGGATTGGCGGCCACGAGACGCTTCAATTCGAGTGCTGCCGGACCTTGGGGGATCGACGGTGCCTGCCTTGCAGCACAGCCCGTACACAGCAGAAGCGCGAGCACGAACAACATCCAACGCAAGTTACGTGGGCAGGTCTTCATCGTCAGTCTCCTGTGCGTCCAGCTGGCTGAGTGCGAGGAACGAGTATCGGTTCACGCCGGCATCAAACCGGCCGCCCAACGCCTGATCTCAGCCGACCGAAACCGCGTAGCGGTTTCGGTCGGCTGCAGCGAACTGTTGGACGGCAGACCCACCTACGAACCCTGCTTGTACGTACTAACCCACCAAGTATTTCCAGCAGAATCTCGGAAACCAGCTTGCCGTTCTTGGTATGATTTCTCGGATGGCTCGGAGATGGACGTCGCACCAAGCTGAATTGCTTTGGTGTACGCCGCGTCGACGTCGGGAACATATGCGTATATGGAATCCGTCCAGCCTTCGACATGCGACGGAAGATCACCCGCCTCAATGACGAGCACAGAGTCACCAACCTGAAGCTCTGCTTGACACCTTTCCGGCCCGAAGTCGTGGCGTTCCAACTGCTTGGCATCGAATACGGAAACGACGAATTCCAACAGGGATAACGGTCCGTGAATATACGGCCTGACGGCGCCGAAGCCATGTCGGATATGTTCGGTCATAACGAGTGATCTCCTTTTGCCGTCCAACGCCTGAATTTAGCGACGCCGGCGCCGCAACGTTTGTAAGAACCCTTGCGACGCCCGTGCCGTCGAATCCTGCCGTCCAATCCGGCTGCCTTTCCCCGTTCGACGCGCAGCGTCCACGCGATCTTCGCACCGCGCGGTTGTGGTCGCAAGCGAGCGAGGACGGCGGCATCAAGTAGCGAAGGGTGTGCTGCATGGGAGCCGGCATCTTTCCGATGCTGCATTTCGCAAGAGCGAACCCTCACCCTAGCGCTACGCGCTCGGCCTACGGCCGCCTCTCCCGGTGGGAGAGGGGTGATCGTGTCATGCGTTGCTTCGATCGGAAAACGCGTCGTCCGGAAGTGCGATGAACGCGAAGCAGGGCATGCCGCGCTCCATCCAGTGCGCGCAGGCGTCATCGAGGATGTCGCACAGCGTATCGAAGTCGTTTTCCGAAGCATCGCGCAGCTCGCCGGCGTGATCGAACAGCCACGCGTAACCGCCCGCGTGCGGCAGCCATTCGAGGTCGCCCAGACAATCGGCCAGCGCGTCCCAGTTGCGTCCGAAGGTGGCGGGGAATTGCAGCGCCGCCGCGATGCGCTGCAGCAGGTCGTTCTTGTCGCGGCAACCCGCAAGGCTGATGCGCCGGACCAGGTGGCCCTCCTCGTGGGCAGCGGCGTCGAGCGTGTCCAGGTCGGATTCGCCGACGAGGTAAGCGGCGTTTTGAGAAGCGTCGGTGAGGTCGATGGTCTGGGTCACAATGCGGACCCTGCGCAGGGCGATGTGTTTTCCCCCTCACCCCAACCCTCTCCCCCAAGCGATGAAGCTGCTTGGGGGAGAGGGAGACAACCGCGCAGCGCGCAGAGAGTTTTTTGCGGCGAGTGGCGCATCATCGTGGCACCGTGAACCTGCGGAACGTGCGGTAGTGGTCGCCGGTGTAGTAATACACGACCGGCGGATTGCCGCCGGTGATGATCCGGCGCGCCCCCCGATAGCCCAGCCCCGCCGTTTCCACGGTGTATTCGTGGTAGTAGCCGCGCGGTTCCTCCGGCAGCCGGTGTTCGTAGTTGCCGAACACCTCGCCATCCTGCGGATGCGGGAAGGGGCCGCCGCTTTCGATCAATGCCAGCGTGGTGCGGGCCTCGGGCGGCAGGAACGCGGGAAGTTGCCGTGCCGCTTCGCCGGATGGCGGCGATGCAGACGGATTGGCATTGGCGGAAGCCGGTGCCTGCGCCGGCGTGACGATCGGCGGCGGTGCCGCGACGGGTGGCATGAGCGGTGCGCGGCGTTGCACGTACAGATAGCCGATCACCACGATCAGCACGGCGAGCGGCAGCAGCGTTTTCCAGGTGCGTTGCATCACTCTGCTCCGTCGGTCGCCAGCATTCCGGCGATCGCGTCCAGATCCGACTGCGGCGAGGGTGGAAGGTCGTGGCCGAAAGCGTCGGCCGGACGAGCGTAGCGGTTCAGCAGCAGCGAGAACACCAGCCGTTCGCCCGCCGCATCGGTGACGAAACCCGACAGCGCGTAGGCGTGCGTCAGCGTGCCGGTCTTGGCCTGCACGTTGTCCGTCGCGGCATCGCCGCGCATCCGGTGCTGCAGCGTGCCGTCGATGCCGGCGACCGGCAGCGCGTCGCGCAGATCGGGCGCCCAGGGTTGCCGCGATGCCCACGCCAGCAGCTGCGTGACGGCGTCCGGCGTGACCAGGTCCTTGCGCGACAGTCCGCTGCCCTCGCTGAAGGTCGCCGCGTCGGGCGCGATGCCCGCACGCGCCAGCAGCGCGCGCAGCGCGCACAGCGCCCACGCTTCGCTGCTGCGCGGCGGCACCGCGCGGTCCGCACACACGCCGCGCTGCGCGGCGGCGACACCGGCTTGCAGCAGCAGCGCCTGTGCGAACAGGTTGTCGGAATGCTTCAGCATGTGATCGACCAGTTGCGCGACCGGCGGCGAGTCGATGCTGGCGATCGCGACGGTATCACGCTGCATCAGTTCGGGGTCGGATTGCGGCCAGTGCAGCACCTTCACGCCGCCATCGACGGCGATGCCCTGGCGGGCCAGCGCATCGCGCAGCAGATTGCCGGCCATCCGCGCGGGATCTGGCGCGGAAAGAAAGTAGTCGTGCCGGCGCACGCGTCCGGGCAGGCTGCCGGTGGCATAGACGGTGGACGTGCCGAGCGGGCGGTACAGGCCCAGGGGTTCGTCGTCACTGTCGCTCGCCGTGTCGGCGGTCAGGTTGACCAGGTTCACGCCGGCCGCGCCGGGCGTGATGCCCAGGGTGCAGCAGCGCCGGCCCTCGCGCGACACCTCGATCTTGATCAGGTTTCCCTGCGCGTTCAGCGCCGAGACCGGCGCCGCGAACCAGCTTTGCAGGTCCCCGGCTTCCCAGCCGTCGCCGATCGGTGGCCCCGAGAAATAGGTCGCATCCGCGACCAGTTCGCCGCGGATGCGCTTGATCCCGCGTTCGGCCACCGCCGCGGCCAGACGATCGGCCCAGTCGGGCGACACGTCGGGCAGGCCCAGCGAGGGGTCGCCGCGGCCGTACAGGATCAGGTCACCGCGCAGGGCGCCGTGGCGATCGATCGCGATCGAGGTTGCGTACAGCGTGGTCGCGATCCGGGTGCCCGGTCCCAGCGTGTCCAGTACCAGCGCGGCGGTGAACAGCTTGGCGTTCGAGGCCGGCACGAACAGGCGGCCGGCGTTGTGCGCGTACAGCGTCCGTCCGGAATCCAGCGAGCGCACTGCGATGCCCCAGTCGGCGCGCGCGAAGCGCGGCTGCGCGATGAAGTCGTCGATCCGTTGTGCCAGTGGCACCGGCGGCTGCGGCGGGACGGCGGTGGAGGCGCCGGTGGCGGCATTCTGCTGCGCGTGCGCGGCGGCGACGGCCAGCGCCGCCACGCACGGCAGCCGGATCGCGATCCTGCGCCGGCCGGTGCGGTTCCTCGTGTTCCTGTGCCGGTCCGGGCGGTCGCGATCGCCGAACGGCCACGAATGGCCTTGCCGATCACGGCCGCGATGGCTGCCGCAGTCCCTGGTCTCGAGTCCGTCCACGCTCCGGCGCCGTCAATGTCCCTGCGGGAGTCTAGCCTTTCCGGCAGACGGCGGGCACCGCGGCCGTTCCGGCCCCTTGCTAACCGGCGCGGACTGTCGCATCTTTGCACCGGAACATTCCCGTCGGTCCACTGCCAGAGGAGCGCGACATGAAAGGCGTCGAGAAAACCAAGGAAGCCAAGAAGAAGCCGCAGAAATCGCTGAAGGAGAAGCGTGCGGAGAAGCACGCCAAGAAGGCGGCCAGGGGCTGACTCCAATCCGCGCGGCGCGTGGCGCCGGTCAGGCCACGCGCCGCGGGTGTGTATAGACGTTCATCGCCTCGCCGCGCGCGAATGCGATCAGCGTGACGCCCGCCTCCTCGGCCACGCGGATCGCCAGCGCGGTCGGTGCCGAGATCGCGGCGATCACCGCGAAGCCGGCCTGAGCGGCCTTGTGCACGATCTCGTAGGAGGCGCGCGAGGTGATCACCAGCAAGCCGTTGCCGCCATCCGCGCGCAGGGCCTGCATCTCCGGAACGGCGCGCGCCAGCGCGCCCACCAGCTTGTCCAGCGCGTTGTGGCGGCCCACGTCCTCGCGCACGATCATCGCGTCCCCGCCGGCGCGCGCGAAACCCGCGGCGTGCACGCCGCCGCTGTGGTCGTTCAGGGGCTGGTGCGACGCCAGCCGCGCCAGCGCGGCGGTCACGTCGCCGCGCGTGATCACCAGTCCGGATTCGACGCGCGGCACCGGCCGGATCGCTTCCTGCAGCGTCTCCGCACCGCACAGCCCGCAGCCGCTGCGCCCGGTGAGCGTGCGCTTGCGCGCTTCCACCGCCTCGAAACGCTGCGACGGAATCGATCCCTGCAGCGAAATGCCATGTCCGGTGCGCAGCATGTCGACCAGTTCGAATTCGTGCGGTTCGGCGACGACGCCTTCGGTCAGTGCGAAGCCCAGCGCGAAATCCTCGAGGTCGCAGGGCGTCGCCATCATCACCGCGAACGGCACGCCGTTGTAGAGCAGCGCGACCGGGGTTTCCTCGATCACCCGGTCGTCGAAGCGTTCGCGTCCATGCGCGGCCACCCGCCATGCGGCGATCGCCCGCAGCCCGTCGTCATCGCAAGCCCTGTTCGACATGCTCATTCGATCGCCTTCGATTCCGCTGCCGCCAGCACCTCCGCGTCCGGCTTGCGCAGCGTGGCCCGCTTCAGCAGGGGATGGGTGAACACCGCACCAAGGCTGATCGCCACGCCCAGATAGAACCAGCCGTCGAGCTGGTGCTGTTCGCCCAGCAGGATCACCGCCAGCACGATCGCGTACACCGGTTCCAGGTTGGTTGCCAGTTGCACGTTGAAGGCGCTCAGGTGGCGCAGCACCTTCAGCGCCAGCGCGAACGGCAGCAGGGTGCAGGCCAGCGCCAGCGTCAGCAGCAGCAACGCGTCGTGCGGACCGGGCAGCACGAAACCCGCGCCGCGATGCCAGACGAGATTGAGCGCGGTCAGCAGCAGCGTGCCGGCGCCCAGCTCGATGCAGGTCACCGTCAGCGGATCGCCGTGCCCGGCCATGCGCTTGTTCAGCGCGCCGAACAGCGCGCAGAAGACCGCCGACAGCACGCCCACTGCGACGCCGATGCGCATCCCGGCGGGCACGCCGCCCGCGACCTGCACCACGCCCGGAATCACCAGCAGGCCCAGCAGCAGTTCGCCCGGATCGAAGCGGCGGCGCGCGATCGCGGGTTCGATCACCGACAGGAAGGCGGGCGCCAGCGCGATGCAGCTGGCGCCGACCGAGGCGTTGGCCAGCTTCACCGCGGCATAGAAGGTCAGCCAGTGCAGCGACACGATCGCGCCGATGCCGGCGTAGGCGGCGATACGGCGCGGCGGCAGCGCGCGCAGCCCCCGCCACACGCGCGGCACCAGCAGCAGCGAGACCACCACGATCAGCATCCGCCACCACACCAGCGGCAGCGCGGACAGCGTGATCAGCTTGCCGAGGATCGCGGTGAAGCCCCACAGCAGCACGCAGACGTGCAGTTGCCACTGGGCGCGGGTGGTCGGTGACATGGATGGACCGTGAAAGGGCGGCGGCCCCAAACCGGGCCGGCGGCGGAAATGCATTTTCGCACGGGCCAGCGAGCCGCCGCGGCCCTTGCATGGCGCCCGCGGCGCGCGCAAAGTCTGCAGTGGTTGCGGGCCGCCGTCCCGCCTCGGGGAAAGGAGAACGTCATGCTCTGGCAAAAAGGCCGTTCCAGCGACAACGTGGAAGAGGCGACCGGCGGCGGTGGCGGCGGCTTCGGCATCGGGCCGATACACCTTGGCCTCGGCGGCACCATCATTGCGATCATCATCGCGATCATCTTTCCGTCCCCGCGCGGGATCATCTTCGGGCTGCTCTCCGGCGGCGGATCGATGGCGCCGTCCAGCGCACCCTCGCAGACCACGCAGGTCGATCGCAGCGATCCGCAGGTACAGTTCGTCAGCAAGATCCTCGGCAGCACCGAGGACGTGTGGACCGGGTACTTCCAGCAGATGGGCAAGCAGTACGTCGATCCCAGGCTGGTGCTGTTCCACGGCCAGGTCGGCACCGCCTGCGGCGGCGCGTCGGCCGCGGTGGGGCCGTTCTACTGCCCGGGTGACAAGCGCGTGTACCTCGATCTCGATTTCTTCCGGGAACTGGCGACGCGTTTCCGTTCCGACAGCGACTTCGCGCGCGCCTACGTGATCGCGCACGAGGTCGGCCACCACGTGCAGGACCAGCTCGGGATCATGGACATGGAACGGCAGCTCGCCCAGCGCGGTGCGCCGATGAAGGGCGCGGACGGCCTGTCGGTGCGGCTGGAACTGCAGGCCGACTGCTTCGCCGGCGTGTGGGCCAACCGCTCGCAGCAGCAGTTGCAATGGCTGCAGCCAGGCGACGTCGAGGGTGCGCTGAATGCCGCGTCACAGATCGGTGACGACACGCTGGAACGCGAGGCGCAGGGCACCGTGGTGCCCGATTCCTTCACCCACGGCCCCTCGGCGCAGCGCGTGAAGTGGTTCAAGACCGGCTTCCAGTCGGGCGACATCAACGCCTGCGACACGTTCCGTGCGCAGGCGTTGTAGCCAGGGTGAATCGCGCCCGAGGCGCGCTTCCACGACGGCTTTGCACGAGGCCCCGCCACCATTGGCCGGGATCTTCGTGGTCGCGTGCAGGGCGCGCTCCGGCACATTCCGGATCGCGGCTCCGCCGCGTCCGGAATGACTAACAGGTTGTTGAGAAAGTGCTTTCCTTGCACTTTCTCAACGTCGCGAGTCCGGCACATGTCCGGACTCGCTCCCGACGGATCAATCGCTTGCAGCGCCTGATCCGCGGCAGGCCATCCATGGCCTGCGCTAGCAGG
>JAJPHQ010000035.1 GCA_021325195.1 Gammaproteobacteria bacterium
CAAAGCGCTGTATTCGGCGAATGGGTTCTACGGGGATGTCAGCACGGCGCTTGAATCACACGGAATCTATATTGGACCAGAATGGAGGATTCTCGATTTTGGGTCATGCTGGGGACGCATCTCAAGATTTTTCATGCGGGACGTGCCCAAAAGCAATATCTATGGGATTGATGTCGAAAAGACGTTTGTTAAGATTTGCAACTCCCTATTTGGATCACGCAATTTTTCAGCATGTAAAGCAATGCCGCCATGCGATTTTGCGGGTTCCAGCTTCAACTTGATTACGGCCTATTCCGTGTTTTCCCACCTGTCCGAGGATGCATTTATTGCATGGCTGCGCGAATTTGATCGGGTCTTAAAGCCGGCAGGCATTGTTGCTCTCACGACCAGGAACGAGGGGTTTTTGGATTACTGTGCAAGTCTTTATTCAAAAATGAATGAACTGTCCGGGTACCAGTTGGCATTGGCGATGTCTCTTGGTCGAGATGCGAGCTTGAAATCGAAGTATCTTTCGGGAGAGTTTGTTTTTGTCAGTGATCATCGTATCAGCGGGGGTGGCTCGATGAATGAGTCGTTTTATGGAGAGACGTTCATTCCACGAGCCTACGTTCAAGAACATCTCGTTAACGAATTCGAAATACTCGATTACAAGCAAACGGGTCGAGCATATGATCAGGCTCTTTTTGTACTCAAAAAGCGATCATGAAGATGTCGCTAGATGCACAGCATTTATTGATTTGGCAAAGGTACGCTCAAAGCAAAGTCGACAGCCTTCTATGCCATTTCGTCCGCAACTTTCCCACCGATTCGTGAAGAGTATGTCCTGACAAATGTCTGCATACACGTTCCATGGGGCCCGGAATACGATCAGCACACTCATTTCTAGGTTGGCTGCCTCGGTAATCGTGCTGTTCGTTGCGACAAGCTTGTTGATTGCTGCTTGGTCGCCGCGGGCCGCCAGTCCGCTGATCTCCAAAACCGATTGGATTGTGGAGGGCCAAGCCTCCCAGAACGTCAAGCCCGACCGGTTCGAGGTGCGCGACAGTATCCGAAACTCCCCAGAAACCGTGTATTGGCGAACATGGAGTCCGCAAACCGGGGCGACGAATGCCGACATCCAAACACGGCCATTCGTGCCATCGCATTACATGGCGATCCCCTACGGGGGGTTTGCAGGTGAAAGAGGCATCGGGCTGAATCTGGTTTGTCTGTCTAGCGGGAATCGCCTGGCGGTGGCCACGGCCCGTACGAATACGCAGATGACGGAGAGCCTGCTGGAGTTGCCCAGAGGATGGTGTGAGGGCAAGGTTGTGTTGGAAGCACGAGCCCGGAACGCTTCGAAGTACATCGAAGTGGGCACGCCGTTCAAGATTTCATGGCTGGATTTTTACAAGGATACCTTCGTCGGCTTGTTTGGGTTGTTGGTCGTCATCTTCTCGTTTGCCGTGGGGCTATTGATACTTCCTGACGTCATCAGGGGGCTGCGTAATCTAGAACCACTTCCCATGGCGGTTGGCTTTGTCTGTTTCGGGCTGGTGGGGTATGCGATGTTCTTCGTGTACTTCTACTCCGAGTGGGCGGGTCGAATACTGTCTGCCCTGCTGGTCCTGTTCGAAGCGGGTTTGTTGTCGTTGCTCGCCATTTATCGAAGGGAAAAATTCAATCGACTCTATCGACAGTGGAAAACACCGATTATGCTCTGGGCCATGGTGGTTTTAGTGGCCTTTTGTCTGGTCACTGCGACCAATAATGGTGCCGGTCCCTGGTCCGTGAATGCCATTTTCAATCCGGTGCGTTGGTCTTCGGACAACCAACTGCCGATGATGATCTCCGAGTATCTGTTCCACGGTTTGGATCCTCGCACATTGAATCTGGGGCCCTGGAAGGTTTCCGATCGCCCACCTCTAGCCTATGGCTTGATGTCGACTTTCAGGCTGTTGTCCTGGTTGATTGCCTCGCACAAGGATGGATATCCACTTTATTACCAGTATGAACAGCTTGCCGGAATCGTCATCAATGGTCTGTGGATCGTTGCCGTGTACAAGCTCTTGTCAGCCATCAAGCTCGACAAGAGAGGGATCTATTTGGTGATGCTTGCGGTGGCGATGACGTCGTTTGCCGTCTTCAACAGCGTGTACATCTGGCCAAAAATGCTGGGTGCGGCTTTTGCTTTGCTGGCATTCACCCAGTTATTCGAGCCGGAAAAAAATCTGGCCCAACCGCGCTTCGAGCGATTCGGTCAAGCTTTGCTATGGGCTGCAGCACTCAGCGGCCTGGCGCTCATGTCGCACGGAGGAACCGCTTTCGGAGTCATCGCGGCCATCCTCATTGCGGTGTGGTACCGCGGGCTGCCATCACCGAGGTTGGCCCTTGGCGCCGTCGTCATAGGACTCGCTGTCCTCGTTCCTTGGTCCTTGTGGCAGCATTTCGAACAGCCGCCGGGGAATGCGTTGGTGAAGTTCGCGTTTACGGGCGACTTCGGATTCGGGCAAGAAAAGAAAGGCCTGCTGGAAGCGGTGCGTGAAGCATATTCTTCCCTTTCTTTGTCGGCTTGGGTTGACATGAAGCTTCACGCCCTGCACGTCCTTGTTGTAGGTGAAGGGTCTGTATGTGGAGTGCAGGAAATCGCTCCCATTTCGTCCTTCGATGGCCTTCTCAGGTCTCAGGATTTCTTTTATTTGGGTCCATCGTTGCGATTTCTTGCGCTGGGTTTCATTCCCTTGTTGTTTCTTCGCAAGTTCAGTTTGAAGAATGAAACGGCCACTACGGTACTGCGTTTTGCCCGTATTCTTGTAGGCACGGGCTTATTCAGTATCGGTTTGTACGCATTGGCAGGCTTCCATTGCTACATCAACCACATGCAAAGCTATCAGGCGATGCTTGAAATCATTGCCGGACTTGCGCTGGCGCTGTATGTCTCCGAAAGATGGTATTGGAGTTTGGTTCTTGTCCTCTCGATTCTTTATGGTTTGGTCGTTTGGGTCATTGACCCAATCACTTCGGCAACCAACCTGTACGTTCTGCCGATCCTGACCTTGATAATTGTCGCGGCCATGATTTATCGCTGGTTTGCGAATTACGATCCATCGAAGGGTTCTCGAGGGCATTCGATAGGATGAATGTGGAGCGGAGCTTTGAATTCGCGGCTCATTTGACTTTTTTTCACGCCTTCCCTCGATGATGTCGATGGCTTTTATTCGATCAGAGAGGACAGGGATGACGGATCGTACCTGTAAACTTGTGTGGAAATTCCACTGCAGATTATTCGACGTGATCCCATGACGGAACGGCATGTTGACGATGACGTCTTGCCCCTCTGCGTCGACCTCGACGGCACCCTGATCCGCTCCGATCTGCTGCTCGAATCCGCGCTGGAGTTGCTGCGGCGCAATCCACTCTTGCTGTTCGCATTCGTGCCATGGGCCCTGGGTGGCAGGGCGAAGCTAAAGCGGGAGATCGCACGGCGTGCCTGCGTCGATCCGGTCGCTCTGCCTTACGACCCACGCGTGGTGGAGTTGGTACATGGAAACGCGGATGCCCGAGCGGTCGTGTTGTGCACGGCCGCTGACAAGCAGCTCGCGGACAAGGTGGCGGCACACGTTGGCGGATTCAGCGGGGTGATGGCTAGCGACGGAGCGCGCAACCTTTCCGGGCGCAACAAGGCAACGGCGCTGGTGGAACGTTACGGCGAGCGCGGCTTCGATTACGTGGGCAACGAGCGCAGGGACCTGCACATCTGGCGGCACGCGCACGGCGCCATCGTGGTCAATGCCACGGCAACGCTGCCCGGGCGAGTGAGCAAGGATTGTGAGGTGTTGCAGGTGCTTTCGCGCGAGCCAGCAGATTGGCGAGTCTGGATCAAGGCGCTGCGCGTGCACCAGTGGCTGAAGAACCTTTTGGTGTTGTTGCCTCTGCTGGCCGCGCATCTGGTGTTCAACGGTCGTGCCGTCGGCAGTGCCGTCGCCGCATTCCTGATCTTCAGTGTGTGTGCCTCGGGTGTGTATGTCCTGAACGACCTGCTCGACCTGTCCGCGGACCGAAGGCATCCGCGCAAACGCGAACGTCCGTTTGCGTCGGGACGGCTGCCGTTGTCCGCCGGCTGCGTCGCAGCGCCAGTGTTGACCCTCGGTGCCTTCGCCGCCGCGATCGCGCTGTCGCCGCGGTTTGCGCTCGTGCTGCTCGGTTATTACGTACTGACGCTCGCTTATTCGATGTGGCTGAAACGCATCGTCATGCTCGATGTCGTGCTGCTGGCTGCACTCTACACGGTTCGCATCATTGCGGGCGCCGCGGTGATCGATACCGGGTTGTCGTTCTGGCTGCTGGCGTTTTCGATGTTCCTGTTCCTGAGTCTTGCGATGCTGAAGCGATACGCCGAATTGCGCGTCATGCGCAACGACGGTGCGGGCAGGGTGCGCGGACGGGGCTACGGCGTCGATGATCTCGTGCTGGTGCAATCGCTGGGAGGAGCCAGCGGTTACCTGAGCGTGCTGGTGTTGGCGCTGTACATCAACAGTACCGCGAGCGAAGCGCTGTACCGGCATCCCCAAGTGCTCTGGCTCCTGTGCCCGCTGCTGCTGTACTGGATCAGCCGTGTCTGGGTGGTCGCCCATCGCGATACGATGAACGACGATCCGGTGATCTTCGCGCTGGTCGATCCCGTCAGTCGTGTTCTGCTGGTGTTGGCGGCAGCCATCGTGTTCGGGGCTGTCTGATGGACGATGGCCTGCAGTCGTGGGGCCGTTATCCGACGGCGCAGCAGTCTCTGTTGCGATTGCGTGATCGTTTCGCACCGCTACCTGCGTTCGACGGCCACGCCTTGCCGCGCGGCAACGGCCGCAGCTACGGCGACGTTTGCCTCGACGACGGCGGCACGCTGCTGGATGTGCGCGGACTGGATCGTTTCATCGACTTTGATCCCGCGACGGGCGTGCTGCGTTGCGAGGCCGGCATGCTGCTGGGGACGATCCTCGAACTGTTAGTGCCTCGCGGCTGGTTTCTGCCCGTGGTGCCGGGCACCTGCTTCGTCACGGTCGGCGGCGCCATCGCGAACGACGTACATGGCAAGAACCATCACGCCGTCGGCAGCTTCTCCTGTCACGTTCAGTGTTTCGAGTTGCTGCGCAGCGACGGCACGCGCCGAGTCTGCTCGTTGAACGAGAACGCCGACTGGTTCGCCGCGACCGTAGGAGGGCTGGGCCTGACAGGCCTGATTACCTGGGTGGAATTGCAGCTGCGACCCGTGGCCGGCGCGTGGTTCGACACCGAAACGCGGCGCTTCGATCGACTCGATGATTTTTTCGAGCTTTCCGAGACGTCCGCGCGCTCGTTCGAATACACCGTCGCATGGGTGGATTGCACCACACGAGGCAGCGCGTTGGGTCGCGGCGTGTTTTCGCGCGCCAATCACTGCGCGGCACCGCCGACAGCGAAGCTGCCTCGCGAAGGGCGCCTGCGGATGCCGGTAGTATCGCCATTCTCGCTTGTCAATGGTCCAACCCTGCGCGTCTTCAACTGGCAACACTTTCATCGCGCGCCCAAGACCCTGCAGCAGTCGCCACAGCACTACCGGCCCTGGCTGTTTCCACTCGACGGCATCCGCGACTGGAATCGCATGTATGGCCCACGCGGCTTCCTGCAGTACCAATGCGTATTGCCGCCCGCGGTGGCGCGCGATGGCATGCGCGAATTGCTGGAACGCATCGCAGCCAGCGGCCAGGGGTCGTTCCTTGCCGTGCTCAAGCAGTTCGGTGCGATCGTCTCGCCCGGCCTGCTATCCTTTCCGCGCCCGGGTACCACGCTGGCGCTGGATTTCGCGAATCGCGGTCGGGTCACGTTCGAATTGCTGGACCGGCTGGACGACATCGTGGTCGCCGCGGGCGGCGCGGTGTATCCGGCCAAGGACGCACGCATGTCTGGAGAACGGTTCCGCACCTATTTTCCGGCGTGGCGGCAATTCGAGGCGTTCATCGACCCGGCATTCTCGTCGGGCTTCTGGCGGCGGGTGATGCAATGAACGGAAGAAGAATCCTGATCGTCGGCGCGACGTCCGCGATCGCGGAAGCGACGGCGCGTTTGTACGCTGTGCGCGGCGATGCGCTGTTTCTCGTCGCGCGCGATGCACGTCGCGTGCAGGCGGTCGCCGAGGACTTGCGCGTGCGTGGAGCAGCATCGGTGCAAACCGGCACGCTAGATGTCGCCGACTTTGCCGCGCACGCGGATACGATCGAAAGCGCTTGCGCCGCACTCGGCGGTCTGGATATCGTCCTGATCGCGCACGGCACCTTGCCGGATCAGTCGCGTTGCGAATCCGACACCGACTTGGCACTGCGCGAATTTGCCATCAACGGCACCGCAACGATTGCCCTTGCCTCACGCATTGCGCGGAAACTCGAAGCTCAGGGTTCCGGTACGCTGGCGGTGATTTCCTCCGTTGCCGGCGACCGCGGCCGCGCCAGCAATTACCTGTACGGCTCGGCCAAGGCTGCGGTCAGCGCGTACCTTTCCGGCTTGCGTCAGCGCCTGAGCGCACCCGACATCAACGTGCTCACCATCAAGCCCGGCTTCGTTGATACGCCTATGACCGCGGCGTTCAGAAAGGGCGCGTTGTGGGCGAAACCGGAGCAAATCGCGCGGGGGATCGTTCGCGCCATCGACAGGCGCCGCGGTGTCGTTTATCTGCCGTGGTTCTGGCGACCGATCATGTTCACGATCCGCGCTATCCCGGAAAGTCTGTTCCGGCGCATCAGGCTCTGAATGCCATGATCGACAAGAACGCCAGGATCGTGCTCACCGGCGCCGCCGGCCTTGTCGGCCAGAATCTGATCGTCGAACTGAAGGCGCAGGGCTACTCCAATCTTGTCGCCATTGACAAGCACGAGTACAACCTCGGCATCCTGCACAAGCTGCATCCCGACGTGCGTACGGTGCTGGCCGATCTGGCCGAGCTTGGTAGCTGGGAAAATGAATTCGCGGGCGCGGCGTGCGTGATCCAGCTGCACGCGCAGATCACTGGCAAGCACCCGGACCTCTTCGTGCGCAACAACATCGACGCCACGCGTCGCGTCCTCGAGGCGATGCGCACGAACGAGGTACCGTACCTGGTGCACATCAGTTCGTCGGTCGTCGTATCCGTGGCCGACGACGATTACACCCGAACCAAGAAGGCACAGGAGGAGCTCGTCTCGGAAAGCGGTATCCGTCATTGCATCCTGCGTCCGACCCTGATGTTCGGCTGGTTCGATCCCAAGCATCTCGGCTGGCTGTCCCGGTTCATGACGTGGACACCGCTGTTTCCGATTCCCGGCGACGGCCGCTACATGCGCCAGCCGCTGTACGAGCGGGACTTCTGCCGTTGCATCGTCGTGTGCCTCGAACGCGAGCCGAACGGTGCCGTCTATGACATCGTCGGCGACACGCGCATCGACTATGTCGATATCATCCGCACCATCAAGCGTGTCAAGGGGCTGCGCACGCCGATCGTGCACGTTCCCTATGGCCTGTTCCGGTTTCTTCTTCGGCTCTACGCTGTGTTCAGTCGCAAGCCGCCATTCACAGCCGACCAGTTGAAGGCGCTGACGGCAGGAGACGATTTCCGCGGCGTGGACACGTTCGCGGTATTCGGCGTCAGGCAAACGCCGTTCGAGGACGCGGTGCGCGAAAGTTATTGCGATCCGCACTACAGCGGGATCGTGCTCAGGCGATGACGATCCTGCCTGTCCCGACACGTTCCGCGATCGGCGCTCCCACGATCTTTCAGGAGTGGTTCCGTCGCCACCGCCTGAAGATCGCATTGCTGCTCGGCGCGGGCTCCGCGGTGCTGGTCGCCCAAACGATTTACGTCTCACTTTATGCGGCCAGCCTGCCATATTGGGACCAGTGGCAGGCCGACATTCTGCGGCTGTTCAAGCCGTTGCTGACGCATCCTCCCACCATGGAGATGTTGTTCGCGAGTCATAACGGCCACCGTATCCTTTTCACACGACAGGTCTCGATCATGCTGTGGCACATCAACGGTGGCGTATTTGACAACCGGGTCGAGTGCTACACGAACATCCTGTTGCTCCTCGCAATCTTCGCCACGTTCACCCTTGCGCTCCAGAGCCGCACCCGTAGTCCTGTTGCGAGGATCGTCGCGCCTTGCTTGCTTGCTGCGATCTGCTGCATGCCGATCGAATGGGAGAATGCATTAGTCGGCTTCCAGAACTCCTTTTACTGGCTGGTTCTGGGGATGCTCGGGGCTTTCGTCCTTCTGACGCGCAGGCGTTTCACCTGGCGCGAATGGTTGCCGGCTTCAATGTTCGCCTTCGCTTCACTGTTTACGATGGCTGCCGGCGTATTCACCGCATTGATCGCCACGGCGCTGGCCTGTTGGCGCAGCCTGAGGGGTTCGCCACGATCCGTGCCCTGGCAGGCTTTGCCGTTTGCCCTGGTGACGCTATTCGGCATCGTCATCCAACCACATCTCGCAGGCGGCGCAACTATGCCGGCGATAGGAGCGCAGGGGAATGCGCAAGTTCTCATGCGCGCGCTGGGCTGGCCGGCGACTCGCCCGAACGGCCCGCTGTTCATCGTGGCATGGCTGCCCTTGCTGCTTTCGATCCCCGGCCTGCATCGCCGCTTGCACGACGACCATGGAACGTGTTTCGTGCTTGCCATGGCGGTCTGGTCATTGCTGATTGCCATGGCGATCGCCGCCACGCGCACCTACGTGGCACCACGTTACGCGATCGTTTTGGCACCGGCCGTCCTCGCCAACGCCGTCCTGGCCTGCGAGCTTCCGGCGTCGCGCTCGAAGATCGCCGTCGCTGTCTTGTTCGCGTGTTACGTGGGCATCTCGTTTGCAGGCAGGACAGGCCGCGACGTTCGCGAAATGTGGGACCGTTACGCCTATTCCCAGATCGAAACGCAACGACTGGTATTGTTCCTGCGCCGCCATGATTCGGCTGTCCTGCACGGACCGACACCATTGCAGATTCCCTTTTACGAGGCCGCGATCCTGGAGAGCATGTTGCTCGATCCACAAGTTGCAGGCATGCTGGCACCGCCGTTGAACCCGCGCAACGCCGAAGCACCGCTGACGCATCTCGTCCGACAAATACGCAACGCGGTGCTCCATTCGGTCGGAGCACGCGAGGGACAATGGACTCCTTCCGTCTTGCGCCCGGACGCATTGCCGGTCCCCGAAAGACCGGCGGAGTCCTGTTCTGTGGATTTCATCAATGACGGTAGAGCCGGCGTCGTCAACCTGCTCGGATACGGGAAACCGCTTGCACTGACGGGCCGGATGCGCAAACGCGCGGGAAGGCAGCCACATCTCGTCAGCGTGCAACTGCGTGGCAACGGCGACTACGAACTGACCGCCGTCAGCGGTCTGGCCAAGGCCGGCTATGTGACCATCGCGGACCAGCCGCCGCCACCGGGACGGTACGCACTGTTCGTCGTGGCGCAATCGCGCGACGGCAACTTCGGTTGCAACACCAACCAATGGCTCGTCGTGCAGTAGCGAGCGAAAGATTGCCATGACCCATTCCGCGAAACACTTTGTCGTGCTCGGCGCCGGCCCGATGGGCCTGATGGCGGCGATGGAATTGCTGAAGGCCGGCCACGAGGTGGACCTGTACGAACGCGACGACCGCATCGGTGGCATGTCGGCCACGTTCGATTTCGACGGGCTCGAAATCGAGCGTTACTATCATTTCATCTGCAAGCCCGATCAGCCGTTGTTCGACCTGCTCGCCGAACTCGGCCTGTCGGACAAGCTGCGCTGGGTCGACACGAAAATGGGGTTCTTCTACAACGGCCGGCTCTACAAGTGGGGCACGCCGACGGCACTGCTGGCGTTCGATGGGCTCGGCCTTATCGACAAGTTCCGTTACGGGCTGCACGCGATGCGCGCGAAGGGTATCAAGGACTGGCGACCTTACGACAGGCTGCGCGCGACGGAATGGATCCGCAAGTGGATCGGCAAGCGCGCCTACGCTGTGTTATGGAAGAGCCTGTTCGACCTGAAGCTGTTCGAATACAGCGACGAGGTTTCCGCCGCGTGGATCGGTACCCGCATCCGGCGTGTCGCGTTGTCACGCCGCAGCTTGATGCAGGAGAGCCTGGGCTATCTCGAAGGCGGCTCGGCGACCTTGCTGCGCGCGATGGAACGCTTCATTACAGGCCGGGGCGGACGCATCCATCTGAAATCCGGCATCGAGCGTGTCATCGTCCGCGATGGGTGTGTCACCGGCATCGTGGTCGACCGCGAGGAACTGCGGTGCGATGCGGTGATCTCGACTGCGCCGATCCAGTACGTGCCGCGGCTCGTGCCCGATCTGCCGGCCGACTTCGCCGCACGCATCGATGCGATCCGCAACATACCGGTGGCGTGCGTGATCCTGAAGCTTGCGCATCCGCTGAGCGAAAACTTCTGGATGAACATCAACGATCCGTCGATGGCGATCCCGGGCGTGATCGAGTATTCGAACCTCAATCCGGAAAGTGGCCAGCATATCCTCTACGCGCCGTTCTACATGCCGAAGACGCACCCGAAGTGGAAGCTGCCGAACGACGCGTTGATCGACGAGGTGATCGGCTATTTGCCCAGGATCAATCCGGCCTTCCGGCCGGAATGGGTGTTGGCACGGCACTGCCACCGCTACGATTTCGCCCAGACCATCTGTCCACCGGGTTTCTACGACATGCTGCCACCGATGCGTACACCGATACGCGGGCTTTTCATGGCCGACACGGCGTACTACTACCCCGAGGACCGCTCGATTTCGGAGAGCGTGCAGGTTGCGAAGAGCCTCGTTGGAACAGCGTTGGCCACGTGAAGTTCCCGTCCTACCAGTTGACAGCCTTTGCAGTCGCGGGCGGATTGGCCGCGGCGGCTAATGTTGGTTCACGCATCGTGTTCAATCGCTGGATGCCCTACGCCACTGCGATTGTGCTGGCATACGTCGTGGGCATGATTGTCGCATTTGCCCTCAACCGTTTGTTCGTGTTCCGGGAAACGGTGAATCCGCTGCATCATCAGGCTTTCTGGTTCATCATTGTCAATCTGGCGGCGGTGCTGCAGACCCTAGTCGTTAGCCTGTTGCTCGCTGACCTCGTATTCCCCCATACGGGGTTCAGATGGCATTCCGAAACAGTCGCTCATGCCTTTGGCGTGGCGGTACCCGTCATCACGAGCTTCATAGGCCACAAAAAGCTGTCGTTTCGGGAAGGTTGAACTGGATTTGTTGGTATGGTCACGCGCGGGGAAGCCGCGACGCGTGACTTGCTGTCAGACAGATTGCTTCGTACAAACGGGTATTCAACAGTGACTCTTGAGTGATGTTGCATCGTCGAACAAGAGTCACTCCTAATAGGAATCATTCATGGGTGCAATGTTTGACTGGTTCATCGAGGAGAAGCGATTCAACAGCTTTGCTGCAGCGATCGAGCCTTTGCGTGTTGCTGCCGAGAGCTACATCTCGGATCTGGAATATTTCTACGGGTATTGCTGGGTCTGCGACGGGATGCGGCGCATGTTGGTGCGGAGCGGTGCGATGCTCGGCAACAACCCCAGTTTGCGCGAAGGGCTCTTGTGCGAGGGTTGTGGCTTGTCAAACCGCAAGAGGCTGATGCACAGCGCCATTCTCGAAGAATATGCCCGCACGAAAACATTGCAGGGAAGCGTGCTCCTGCTGGAAGGGCTTTCTCCCTTGTATCGTGCACTGGCTGCTCGCATACCGGATCTGATCGGAAGCGAATATCTTGGCGATGATTGCGTCGTCGGGAAAGAATATGAAGTGCCCACACGTGGGCGTGTACGGCACGAGTCCCTCACCACGCTGAGCTTCGGCAACGGCAGCCTCAATTTGTTGGCTCATCTCGACATCCTCGAACACGTTCCGGATTATCGAGCGGCTTTGCGAGAGTGTTTCCGTGTGCTGAAGCCCGGAGGCAGTATGGTGTTCACTTGCCCCTTCTTCGCGCAGCGTCACGAACCCCTGATCCGCGCACGTGTCAAGCCGGATGGCGCCATCGAACATCTCGAACCACCCGAGTGGCACGGTGATCCGCTCAACAAAGAAGGAATCCTCGCCTACTATCACCACGGGTGGGGCTTGCTCGATGATTTGCGTGCCGCAGGTTTTGCCGACGTTCGCCTTGGCGTTGTTTATGATGTCTTCTCAGGCTTCGTATCCAATAATTATCCCGGTGGTGGCTATGGTCTGATGCTCCCGATCGTCATCCGGGCACGCACAACGAGCGCAAAAGCCATGGCGTCTGGGACGAAGCATGCTATCTGAGCGTCCATTGTTGAGCCCTTCTGGGCGACAATACTCATCATGCATCAGCCAAGTAGCAATGGCCCAGTGTCCGATCAGTTGAATCGTCTCGAAGGCGACTCGGCTCAGACCGGCGGCTGTCACGCACTGACAGAACGGCTGCATCGTCTCGAAGCCGAACTCGCCGACCGTGATGTCTTCATTGGCTCATTGCGCAAACGACAGGCGAAGCTGGCTGCGCGTGCGGATCTGCTTGCCGGTGAACTCTCGCGTCTGCAGCAACTGCACACGCTGGTGGTCAATTCGCGCTCGTGGAAGCTGACGAAACCATTGCGTTTCGTCGCGCGTTTGCTGCGCGGCGAGGGGGGGACCGTGCGAGCAGCGCTTGCCGGTGGTTTGCGGCGCAAGCCGGTATTCGAGCCGGTGGGTGGAATGCAATATCTGCAGAGCCTGGTCGACGAAATCCACGCACTGATGCCGCCCCCACAAGTGGAGGATCTGGCGTTTCCGTCTTATCACGAGCCGCGGGTGACGATCCTGATCCCCGCCTACGGAAACCTGCCGGCAACCGCGGCGTGCCTGCGCTCGATCGCCGAAAATCCGCCTCAGATACCGTTCGAGGTATTGGTGGTCGAGGACGCTTCCGGCGACGAGGCCATGCAGGCGCTGGCCGACGTGCCGGGGCTGCGCTATGAAGTGAATTCGGAGAATCTCGGGTTCCTGCGTTCCTGCAACCACGCCGCCGATTTCGCGCGCGGCGAGTTTTTGTATCTCCTGAACAATGACACCGAAGTCACCGACGGCTGGCTGGACGCGATGCTGGAGGTGTTCGAGCGATGCCCCGATTGCGGCATGGTGGGCTCCAAATTGATCTATCCGGACGGCCGGCTGCAGGAGGCCGGGGGCATCGTGTGGAAGGACGGCAGCGCGTGGAATTACGGGCGTCTGGACGATCCGGAACGCAGCATCTACAACTACGTGCGCGAAGTCGATTACTGCTCTGGCGCGTCGCTGCTGATTCGCAAGAATCTGTTCGACAAGCTGGGGCGGTTCGACGAACGCTACCTCCCCGCGTATTGCGAGGATTCCGACCTGGCGTTCAAGGTACGCGAAGCCGGCCTGAAGGTGTACTACCAACCGCGATCGGTGGTGGTGCACCACGAAGGCGTGTCCCATGGAACCGATGAATCGAGTGGTATCAAGGCATACCAGGCGATCAACCAGAAGAAGTTTCGCGAGCGCTGGCGCGAAGTGCTGGAGCGCGGCCACTACGCCAACGGAGAGAACGTGTTCCGTGCGCGCGAACGCACCCGTGGCAGGCCGACAATCCTGGTGATCGACCACTACCTGCCGCAGCCGGACCGCGACGCTGGATCTCGCACGATATGGCAGTTCATGCAGTTGTTCCGGCGTCATGGTTATTCCGTCAAGTTCTGGCCCGAGAACCTCCACGGCGATCCGGCGTATGCGCCATTGTTGCAGCAACAGGGCATCGAAGCGATGTACGGCGCGGAATACGAGGGCCGTTTCGCGGACTGGATGCGGCAGTACGGCGGCGAGATCGACTGCGTGCTGCTGAGCCGGCCGCATGTCGCGGTCCAGTTCATCGATGCGGTGCGCAAATTCAGCAAGGCGCGGTTGTTGTTTTATGGCCACGACGTGCATTATCTGCGGTTGGACGAGCAATTGCGGCTGCAGCCCGGAGATCTGGCGCTGCGCGCGGAGCGCAACGAGGTGATGCGGCAGGAGCATCACGTATGGCAGCATGTCGACGCGGTGTACTACCCTTCCGAAGACGAAACGCGCCATGTGCGCGCGTGGCTGGACAAGAATGCGCCGCGGGTGCGCGCCCGTACGGTTCCGGCCTACGGGTGGCCCGTGCCCGAACCCGCGGATGCCAACCTGCCACAGCGTGCGGGGCTGATGTTCGTCGCAGGGTTCGCCCACCCGCCGAACGTGGATGCCGCCGTATGGCTGGTGCGTGAAGTCCTGCCGCTTGTCCGTGCAAGGCATCCTACTGTTCGGCTCGATCTGGTCGGATCCAACCCGACGGACCAGGTCATGGCGTTGAAGGGCGAAGGTGTTGTGGTGACCGGCTTCGTCACCGACGAGGAACTGGCCGAGCGCTACCGCAACGCGCGCGTCATCGTTGCGCCGCTGCGTTTCGGCGGCGGCGTCAAGGGCAAGGTGGTCGAGGCCATGTGGCACGGCGTGCCTTGCGTGACCAGCACGGCCGGTGTGCAGGGCCTGGCACAGGCGCGCGACTGCCTCGGCGTGTCGGATGATCCCGCAGGATTCGCTGAGCTGGTGCTCCACTATCTGGAAGACGACGATGCGTGGCGTGCAACGTCCGCCGCCGGGCAGAGCTTTGTCGCCGCGCATTACACGGCGGAGGCGCAGTGGCGCGCGTTCGCACTGGAATTGGGTGTGCCGGAAAACATCGACAGTGCGGGGCGTCCGTCATGATCGCACGCGCGCGCGCTCCCTTGCGGCTCGGTCTGGCCGGCGGGGGTACCGATGTGTCGCCGTACTGCGATCTCTACGGCGGCCACGTGATGAACGCAACGATCGATCGCTACGCCTATGCGATCATCGGTCCGGGTGACGCGGGCAAATCGTGCTTCCATGCGCTCGATGTGAATCACGAGGAGACGCATTCATGTGATGACGACATCGATGGCGAAGGTCCGCTGCAATTGCTCAAGGGCGTCTATGCCCGCATCTCGCGGGATTTTCTGCACGGCGAGCGGCCGCCGCTGACGGTGAAGACGTTTTCCGACGCGCCGCCGGGATCGGGGCTGGGCTCGTCCTCGACCATGGTGGTGACGCTGGTGCAGGCGTTCGCCGAATACTTTTCACTGCCGCTCGGTGAATACGAGGTCGCGCAGCTCGCCTACGAGATCGAGCGCAAGGATCTGAAGCTCGCCGGCGGCAAGCAGGACCAGTACGCGGCCGCGTTCGGCGGCTTCAATTTCATGGAGTTCTACGCCGACGACCGCGTGATAGTCAATCCCTTGCGCATCAAGGACTGGGTCCGTGCGGAGCTGGAAGCATCGATGGTGCTTTACTTCACCGGCGTATCCCGTGCCTCGGCCGATATCATCGACCGGCAGACCCGTAACATCGATGACGGAGACCAACGGTCGACCGAGGCGACCCACCAGTTGAAGCTGGAAGCCATCCGGATGAAGGAATGCGTGCTGAAGGGCGACTTGCGCGGCCTCGAGGCCACGATGCAGGCGGGATGGGAAGCCAAGAAGCAGATGGCCCATGGCATCACCAATCCGCTGATCGACCACGTGGAACAAGTCGCGTTCGCCCATGGCGCGCGTGCCGCCAAGGTTTCCGGCGCCGGCGGCGGCGGCTTCATGATGTTCCTGTGCGAACCCGAGCGGCGCATCGGCCTCGTGCGCGCGCTGCTGGCGCAGGGCGGCAGCACGCTCGATTTTCATTTCACGCAGCAGGGAGCGACCTCATGGCGCGTAGCCTGAGTGATTACATGCGCGGCGAGTTCGACAAGTCGCGCAGCTTGATCGAAGCCATCGCCGGCGATGCCGCGTTGCACGCGCAGGTGCTGGATGTCGTCAGGAAATCGGTCGCGACGCTGCGGCGGGGCAACAAGTTGCTGTTTGCGGGCAACGGCGGCAGCGCGGCCGATGCCCAGCACTGGGCGGCGGAACTGGTCAGCCGGTTCCACTACGATCGTCCGGGGTTGTCCGGGATCGCGCTGACCACCGATACCAGCGCGCTCACGGCGATCGGCAACGATTACGGCTATGAGCGCGTGTTCGCGCGCCAGATCGAGGCGCTGGGGCGCGCGGGCGACCTGCTGTTCGCGATCTCCACCTCCGGCAATTCGAAAAACATCCTGCTGGGGATCGAGACCGCCCGCGCGGCCGGCATCGGAGTAATCGGTTTCACCGGACGGCGGGGTGGGGCAATGGCGACGCAATGCGACATTTGCCTGTGCATGCCGTCCGACGAAACCCCCAAGATCCAGGAGGGACACGAACTGTTGGGCCATCTGATCTGCGGCATGATCGAACGCGAGATGTTCGAGCCACCGGCGAGGCAACCGTGAACGATCATTCACCGACGCAAGATCGGGATCCCGTGATCGATACCTCGTGTTCGGTCTGTGAAACGGGAACGTCAAGCTTCCACGCCCGGATCGATGGTTATGATTATTTCAGGTGTGCTGCTTGTGGTTCGCTTCACATTGACCACGCAACGCTGGACAGGATCGACACTGGCGAGAGCACTCGTGTCTATGACGAAACCTATTGGAACGAAGAACTGCGCTCCGCACGCGAGCGTGCCGATGGCGTGTCGCTGGTGCGTGCAGGCGAGGCAATCCTGTACGCCCGGCGCCCTGTCGAACGCTTTCTGGATGTCGGGACGGGACCGGGCTATTTGCTGGATGCCTTGGCTGGCCATTTCCCCGCGCATCCAAACATGTTCCATGGAGTCGAGTTATTTCCACCCCGGGAACACAGCACGAATCCCCACTACCTGATTGGTGATGTTGGCGACCTGACGGGTCAGTTCGACGCCGGCACGTGCATTGAAGTGGCCGAGCATCTGACGCCCAAAATGCTGCAAAGGCTGGCGCGAGGGCTGGCAGCGATCAGCAACCCGGGAACATTGTGGCTGTTCAATACCGGCATGCCGGAATATGTACTGGAGCAGGATCCGGGTTATCTGGATCCTTTGCGGCGCGGGCACATCGTTTCGTACGGGCTGCGCGGGATCGCGCATCTGTTCGAACCATACGGATTCCGGATCACTCCCATTCCCGGCAAGAGCTACGCGTGGTTTGCCGAGTTCGAGCCCATAGAAACCCCGGGTTTCGACGAGCGTGTTTACCGCCCCCTGCCCGAAAACCGGAAATTGCTCGAGGAATTCGGACTGCTCTTTCAAGCTGCGTTCGAATCAGCTCGCGCATCGTTGTACATGCAAACGGCATGGGCACAGTCGCAGCGTGGTGCAGAATCGGGTGACACGACGACCTGCGCGACAGCCGATGTCTGGGACGAGTATCAGCGGATGTTGCACTCGCGGTCGTGGAGGCTGACCAAGCCCCTGCGTACCGCAGCGCGCTGGGCGCGTACCGTTCGGAAACGGGCCAGACGTGACTCCTGACGGGTCGTGCGGATGATCGATGAGGCCATCATTCTCGCGGGCGGTTTCGGTACACGCCTGCGCGGCGTGGTCGATGACATGCCGAAACCACTGGCGCCCGTCGCCGGGCGTCCGTTCCTGGCGTGGGTGCTGGATGTGCTGGCGGCGCAAGGCCTGCGGCGCGCCGTGCTGGCCACCGGCTACCTGGGTGAAAAAGTGGAAGCCGCGCTGGGCAAAACCTGCGGCGGCATGAGCTTGCTGTACTCCCGCGAAACCGAACCGCTCGGAACCGGCGGCGCGATCGTGCTGGCAGCGCAGCGCATCGAGGGCGATGCGTTTTTCGTGGTCAACGGCGACACCTGGTTGACACTCGATTATGCGGCCTTCGATGCGGCGACGCGACGCGTGAACGCGCGGCTCGGCATCGCGCTCGCTGCGGTCCCCGACGTGTCGCGTTATGGCGCGGTGCGCGTGGACGAGGGACGCGTGACGGGCTTCGCCGAAAAAGGCCGGGCGGGGCCCGGCTATATCAACGCGGGCGTGTACTGGTTGCGACGAACTCTGCTGGACAATTTTTCGAAGCTGGAACACTTTTCGTTCGAAGCGAAGGTTTTGGCCCCCACGGTCTCACGCGAGCTTGTGTCTGCCTACACGTGCACGGCGGGCTTCATCGACATCGGCGTGCCGGAAGATTACCGCCGTGTGCAAACGCTGTTCGCATCGCTGACTGGCGGCGCGGCATGACGAGCCGACGCGCGTTGTTTCTGGACAAGGACGGCGTGATCAACGTCGACCACGGCTATGTGTGCACGCCGGAGCGCACTGATTTCATCGACGGCATCTTCGAATTATGCCGCGCCGCGACGGAGCACGGTTACCTCAATGTGGTGGTCACCAATCAGGCCGGCATCGCGCGTGGTTATTACACGGAACGGGAATTCCTGGTGTACATGGATTGGGTACGGGACGAGTTCCGAAAATATGGAACGCAGCTGGATGCGGTGTACTACTGTCCACATCATCCCGTACACGGGTTTGGTGAATACCGGCGCGATTGCGAGTGCCGCAAGCCAAAACCTGGCATGCTGCGCGCGGCCGCGCGTGACCTCGATATCGATCTCACTCGATCGGTCCTTCTCGGAGACAATATGTCCGATGTCGTGGCCGGTGAAGGCGCAGGGATCGGCCGTATGTTTCTTGTGTGGTCCGAAGCGCCGTCACTCGGGAAGGCGCAGCAGCGCGAGCCTGCCAGGCTGCATGTGATAACAAGCGTGGCGGCGGTCGAACGGATGTTATTTTCATGAAATCGGAGGCGGGGCTCGCTTGAAAGACGTCATGGACATTGAAGCGCTCGTTGCTTGGTTCAGGCAGAACCAGGTACGCGCAATTGCCGCGGCAGAAGGTGATCGAGGATTTCTACACGTGTCTTCCCCGCACCGCATTTTTGAATACGTTGAAGGCGAATACAGGGTATTGGATGCCGCTGCGGTGAAGGAACGCTGGAGTTGTTTCGTAATTAGCTGGAACCACGTCGCTAGGATTTGGAGATGTACACCTACTCATTCGAGAAAGGTAAACGCTTCGATGCCTACACGGGCTACGAACTGGGCAACTGGGAGGATGGCCCACCCGAGTCCACTGGCAAGGGGTTCGATGCGGTCGTTGCCGCCATTTCATCGAGCACGTCAGCGACCCTGCAATGTTTCTCGACTGGGCTGCTGGCAGGCTGGCCACGGGTGGGCGCATCTGTGAGGAGTGGCCGAGCGCCGATTCTCTGTGGCTGCCGCCGCGTATGGACCTGCTGGCTCACGGCGGGAATGTCATCATCTCCAACTTCCACGACGATGCCACCCATAGGCAGCTGCCGGATCGTACGGCGCTGCTGGCGAAACTGGAAGATGCCGGCTGGCTGATCGACCAGCAGGGCGTGGTCAAGCTGCCGATTTAAAGGAGGAGTTGCTCGCACGCTGGAAGGAGCCGCCAGTGGATCCCATCGCGAAGCTTTCTGCGTTCTGGTCGAAGAAGCGCAGGGTCCAATACTTCATCGCGAGCAAGCCAGATTAGGCGAACACCTGTGCGCCGCACGCATGAAACCGGATTCCGGGAGAGGCAGTCTTGTTTCTAATTACAGGCGGTGCGTTCGGATGACATCGCAGCGCATGTTCTGGCACCTATCGTGGTCCGAATCCCGCACTGACAGCAGCAATCAAAGGGTTTCTTTCATGACATTGAATCACTGGGTCAGACTATTCGAGCCGTTCACCAGCAGGACCGGCTCAGAAATCGCTGTGACCGTGGTGTGTCGCCTGCTGGCGAGCGCGCTTATCCTTGCCGTGACAGTGTTTGTCCTGCGCGCGGCCACGCCTTTCGTGATCTCCGATGCCTGGTTTTTCGTGAGCACTCTGATTCGTCCTTGGCAAGAAGGGCATCTTGCGTTGGCGGATTTCTTCGTCAAACGCGGGTCTTCCGATCACATGAATCCGTTATACCGATTGATCCTGCTCATGCACACCGCCTGGTTTCAAATGGATTTCACCGTAGAGGGATTGATCGGAGTGTGCTTCGCGATCGCAAGTGTCTATTTGTGGTACCGCTTGTCGCGTCAAGCCTTGGCGGAACGGTTCCAGACCGTCGTATTGGCCGAGCTAATAGGACTGGGCCTGACCTCCATCGTGTTTTCATTGAGCGCAAGCGGGGTTTATGACTGGCCCTTGGTAACGCTGGCATTCATGGGCATTTTTGCTGTCAGTGTCATGTTCGCGGCAATTCCGGGTCTGTTGAGGGCGCATCGTCTCGGGGCATTGGCGCTGGTGGTCCTTGCCGTGTTTCTTGTCGATGACACTTATGGGGTGCTGGCAGTTGCGTCGGCCGTCATGCTGCTTTCGTTGCTGCGGATACGGGGTCTGCTGGAGCCTGCAGACTGGTGGCGGGGCGTCCTGGCTTTGCTCGTAACTGCTGTTGCTTACACGGTGACGTGCCACGCCTTGGTTCCCTACTACGGTGCAGGACAGACGAGCGAGCCTTTGTGGCGTCCCATTGTTTCGCTATTTGCCGCACATTGGCGCGAAAGCTGGAAATTGATTGCAGTTCCGGCCTGGAGTGTCATTGTTACGCCAGGACAAGGGATTCGCATATTCAAGATGGCCCACTGGCTCGCGGTGCTGGTTTCCGTTATCGCGGCTTGCGTGGTATGCGCGGGGCATGTGTGGTTCTGGCGCAACTGGTTGCGCCGCGAGACGAATACCTTGTCGTTCGTTGCGGCAGGGTTGATGCTGTTCTTTTATTTCACCATGGGTGCATTCGCGATGGCGAGACTGCCGAGGTTTGGATTCGATTATCTGTCGCAACCTCGTTACACACAGATCTACGAATTGCAACTGGTAGCCATGATGATGATGTCGGCGCGAGTGCTGGCGGACGAGTCTTCAGGGCGTTTGCACGAACGGTTGCAGGTGATCGTCACGGTTGTACTGGTGGGGCTGGCTGCTTGCTACACCACAGTGGCTTTCCACCAGATCCGATTCATCCAGGCCTTTCAGGTCAAGTTGGCCACCCAGATCGAGCAATTGGCAAGCGCCCCAGAGACGCCTCCCAAGGATTGTCTGGCAGATTATGTAACTCCATGCTCCCATTGGAGCCTTGCTGGACGCGTTGCCGTTCTCGATACGCTAGAACGTGGTCCGTACAACGTGTTTTCACCGGTCTTCAGGAAGCGCCACAGGCATCAAGTCCCGGCGTCGTGGCGCGTCCCCCCTTTGCCTCGATAGAGCAGCTTGCGCTGCATCTGCAGCCTTGGTGGCACCGGCCGCTGCATGCGGCGGCATCTCAGAGTCGGCCCATATGCCAAGGTGCATATCGGCGCATATGCTTGCGACCTTGTTTGGCCAATGCCACTATTGACCACCTTTCGGGGCCACGCCGGAAAGGCAATGAAACTCATCATCCAGATTCCGTGCCTGAACGAGGCCGAGACGCTGGCGGTCGCGCTGGCGGAGTTGCCACGCAGCGTCTCCGGATTCGACCGGGTGGAATGGCTGGTGGTGGACGATGGTTCCACTGATGCCACCGCCGAGGTCGCGCACACGCACGGGGTCGATCATGTGATTCGGCATCCCGTCAACCGCGGACTGGCAGCGGCGTTCATGACGGGTCTGGAGGCATGTCTGAGACTGGGCGCGGACGTGATCGTCAATACCGATGCCGACAACCAGTACTGCAGTGCGGATATCCCGAAGTTGACACAGCCGTTGCTCGATCACGCCGCCGACATCGTGATCGGGGCGCGTCCGATCGATGGCACCGCACATTTCCCGTGGGTCAAGAAGAAGCTGCAGAAGCTGGGCAGCTGGGCTGTGCGGATGGCAAGCAAAACCGACATCGCCGACGCGCCCAGCGGGTTTCGCGCCATGTCGCGCGAGGCGGCGATGCGCCTCAACGTGTTTAATCAATACACCTACACGCTGGAAACCATCATCCAGGCGGGGCAAAGCAATCTTCGGGTGATTTCGGTGCCCATCCGCACCAACCCGGATCTGCGTCCGTCGCGGTTGGTCAGGAGCATTTCGAGTTACGTCAGGCGCTCGCTGATGACGATCCTGCGGGTGTTCGTGACCTACCGTCCGCTGGCACTGTTCGTAATCATCGGATCCCTGTTCCTGCTGGTCGGCTTTGCCATCAGCATTCGTTTCCTGGTTGCTTATGCTTCGGGTCACGGCGGCGGACACGTGCAGTCGCTGATCCTGTCTTCACTTTGCGTGACCGTTGGTACCTTGCTGTACATGATGGGACTGATTGGTGATCTAGTCGCCACCAATCGCAAGCTGCTGGAGCGGGTCGACGTCAGGTTGCAGACTATCGCGTTCGACAGTTCGAACAAGGGCGAGCGCGATGGAAATGGTTGAAAGCCTGTCGCGTGGCCTGTTGTCGCAGCGGGCATCGCGGTGGTTGTCGCTGGCACTGTCCGTGCTTCTGGGCATGTTGCTGGTGGTACTGTTTGCCCGCTCCGCCCGGATTGCAACAGGCAATCCGCCGAGTTTCGATGGGGCGATGAACCTTCAGGTAGCGGCGTCGTTAGCCAAGGGGGACGGTTATCGCCGTGACTATGCCGAACACCCGATTTTTCCCCATGAAATCCAGACCGGACCACCGTACATCCTGCCTGCCGCAGCGGTGTTCAAATTGTGGGGGGTTGGCATCCCGCAGGCAGAAGTCGTCAATCTCGTTTATCTGGCCTTGTTGTTGGCAATCACCTGCTGGCTGATCGCACCGATGGGTGGATGGCCTCTTGCCCTGTTCGGCGCGTGCACAGTCGTCACGGTTCCGGGCGTTCACCTGTTCGGCTTTTATGGCTTTGGGGAAATACCGGCCCTCGCTTGGGGACTGGCGGCAACCCTGGTGTATTTCCACGGAGGAGGCGAAGCTTGGCGGGGATTTGTCGCAGGCGTCATGCTCGCACTCGCGGTCTACACAAAAACTGTCATGTTGATTGGCGCCGCTGCGTTGGGCCTGTGCGCAATTCTGGAAATACTTGTCGCGCGGCGGATACACGATCACGGCATACGACACCGTTTCGCGGCATTCGTCGCGGGCGGTGCGGCTACTGTCGTCAGCATGGAGACATGGAGGGCGTTGGCCCTGGGGGGGGTCCATGCATGGAGGCATTGGTGGAGGGTTGAGGCAGGAAACATTTTTATGCAAGCCGGAGTGAAGCCGGGCTTGGAAACAATGACGCATTCGCTTTTCGACAAACTGCAAGTGCATTTTGCACTGCTTGCCGACGACTACCGAATGTCGTTGATATTTACAGGTGTATGGTTGATACTGCTGTTGGTGGTGTTCGCCATGCTTTTGATCCGTGCGGTAGGCGAACAACGCATTCACTGGACGGCAATCACCGTTCTGTTGACAGCACTGATATATCTTGCGTGGTGGCTGCTGGTGACGCCTACCGCCAAGGCGTGGCACAGACGCATCCTTGATGGAATGATCTGCGCCGACATCGGGTTAATCGTGGCCGCTGCGACATGGTGGCGGCGTGAAAGAAATGTCGGATTGGGAACATTGCACAAGTTGTCTGTTTTTGTTGCTCTTGTTGCGTTGTTGCTGCCTGCCGCGTGGTTGGTCGAAGGTGCTCGCATTTTGCTGGTTGACGCCGTGAGCGAAAAGGCTTGTGAATGGCAAATGGCTGATGCGCCCAGTTGCGCGCAACTGAATCCCGACGACAGTGTGTTCAACCTGCAACGCGTAGTGCGTGAGGTACGGGCATTGCCCGCCAACGCTTATGTATTCGCGTTCGGCTGGTATTCGGCGCCGCGGATCGGATTGCTGGCACAGCGATACATCCTGGATTTCCATGATGTACCGGTCGCGACGATGGATCCGAGGCGGCCGGTCTATTTCGTGCAAGAACCGGACACGCCGCCGGAAAGCCTCCGACGGATCAGAACGCTCTACGACGTTACGCGAACACCGGACTACGCCTATGCGTTGATCCAGGCACACTCATTAACGCCTGCGCCGCTGGTGGCTGGCAAGGCGCCAGTGCGCCGGTATGTCAATGCCGCAGAGCACTACGTTTATCTGCGCGGTTTCAATGACTCGGAAGGTGCCAACGGACGCTGGCTGACCGATGACAATGAGGCACTGCTGGTACCGCAGCCTGGCGACGTCTTCGAGTTGACTGCTTATGCGGTGCCAGCCGATCGTTACGAAGTCCACAGGTCACCGAACATCATCGTAAATTTCGATGGCTGCAAGGCTCAGGAGCAAACGGCACGGCCGGGCGAAGTAACCCGTCTCGTGTTCGTTATCCCGGCGCATTGCGGCATCATTGCTGGAAAGCCCGTGAACGTTCGAATCGAGGTGGATAACCTGGTGGAGTCTGCCATTACCAATGATCCGCGGGCACTCGGCGTTGTTGCGAAGTCCTTAGGGTTCGTGCCGGCGGGTTCGGGGGAGGCAGGTTCCCGCGAGAATCACGCATCGCGTTGAATGCCGATGAACATTTCGAAACAGGATGAATCCATGCAACTGCAGCCCGTGATCCTGTGTGGCGGTTCCGGCACCCGTTTGTGGCCTGCGTCCCGCGAGAATTACCCCAAGCAACTGCTGCCGTTGCTGGGCGAGGAATCGATGCTGCAGGCCACCTTGCACCGGCTCGACGGATTCGGGAAGGCACAGGTGGCGCCGCCGCTGGTGGTCGGCAACGAGGAATACCGCTTCCTGATCGCCGAACAGTTGCGGTCGGCCGGCGTCGAACACAAGCGCCTGCTGCTGGAACCCGTCGGCCGCAACACCGCGCCGGCGGTGACATTGGCGGCGTCGATCGCGCTTGCAAACGGCACCGATCCGGTGCTGCTGGTGATGCCTGCCGATCACGTGATCGGCGATCCGGAAGCGTTCCGTGCCGCGGTGGCAGCCGGCCTCGGCCCGGCGCAGGACGGGGTTTTCGTCACCTTCGGGGTCAAGCCTTCACGGGCGGAGACCGGTTACGGCTACCTCCGGCGTGGCGCGGCGGACACCGCACATCCGGGCACGTTCATGCTGGAGGCGTTCGTCGAGAAGCCCGACGCGGCCACGGCGCAAGCCTACCTCGCGAGCGGCGATTATCTGTGGAACAGCGGCATTTTCCTGTTTCGTGCATCCGTGTGGCTCGCGGCGATCACCCGTTTGCAGCCGGCGATGCAAAGTGCGTGCGAGCAGGCGCTCGCTACGCTCAAGCAAGACGGCGATTTCCTCCGCGTCGGGCGCGAGGCATTCGCGTCCTGTCCCGCCGACTCGATCGATTATGCGGTAATGGAAAAATTGCGCGTCCATCCGGAACTGGGCGCCGCGACGGTGGTTCCGCTCGACGCGCAATGGTCCGATGTAGGCTCGTGGGACTCGGTGCGCGACTTTGCCGATCATGACGCTTCCGGCAACGTCACGCGCGGCGACGTTCTGCTGGAAGCTTGCCGGGATTCCCTGGTACTGGCGCAATCCCGGCTGGTCGCGTTGCTCGGTTGTCGTGGCGTCGTGGTCGTGGAAACCCCCGATGCGGTGCTGGTGGCCGATCAGCGGTGCAGCCAGGATGTGAAGAAACTGGTCGAACGGCTCAAATCCGGTGGTCGCGAGGAAGCTACCATGCCGCGCAAGGTGTTCCGGCCGTGGGGCTGGTACGATTCTCTCGAGCGCGGACCCGGTTTCCAGGTCAAGCGGATTGGCGTAAATCCCGGGGCAAGCCTTTCACTGCAGATGCATCATCATCGGGCCGAGCACTGGGTCGTGGTGCGCGGCATCGGACATGTCACGAACGGCGATCGAGTGTTCGATCTGCACGCCAACGAGTCAACCTTTATCCCGATCGGTACCCGGCATCGCCTGGAGAACCTCACCAGCGAGCCGCTGGAAATCATCGAGGTGCAAACCGGCGACTATCTGGGCGAGGACGACATCGTGCGCTTCGAAGACCGCTACGCACGCATCGAGTCGTGACCCTCCGAGGGCAGAGTTGGTCAGGTCGTCAACGCCTCGCGCAGCGCGGCGAACGACTCCAGCGCCTGCGGATTCGCCAGCGCGTCGGTGTTCTTCACCGGTTCGCCATGGATCACCGCGCGCACGGCGAGTTCGGAAATCTTGCCGGAGACCGTGCGCGGGATGTCGGCGACCTGCAGGATCTTCGCGGGCACGTGGCGCGGGGTGGTGTTGTCGCGGATCTGTTTTTTGATCTTCTCGCGCAGCGCGTCGTCCAGTTGCACGCCGTCGCGCAGGCGCACGAACAGCACGATGCGCTCGTCGCCCTGCCAGCGCTGGCCGACAGCGACCGATTCCAGCACTTCCGGCAGTTGCTCGACCTGACGGTAGATTTCCGCGGTGCCGATCCGGACGCCGCCGGGGTTGAGGGTGGCGTCGGAACGGCCGTAGATGATGATGCCGTCGTGTTTGGTCAACTCGGCGCGGTCGCCGTGGCACCACACGCCCGGCACCTTCGAGAAATACGCTGCGCGGTATTTTTCGCCGTCGGGATCGTTCCAGAAATACACCGGCATCGACGGAAACGGCGCGGTGCAGGCCAGTTCGCCCGGCTGTTCGCGCACGGGATGGCCCTGTTCGTCGAGGATCTGCACCTTCATCCCCAGCCCGCGGCATTGCAGCTCGCCGCGGTACACGGGCAGCAGGGGATTTCCGAGCGCGAAGCAGGAGATGATGTCGGTGCCGCCGGAGATGGACGCCAGCAGCACGCGTTCCTTCACGTCGCGATAGACGTAGTCGAAACTCTCCGGGGCCAGCGGCGAGCCGGTGGAAAGGATGGTCTTCAGCGCCGGCAGTTTGTGGGTCTCGCGCGGCTTCACGCCCATCTTGGCGGTCGCGTCGATCCACTTGGCGCTGGTGCCGAACACGCTGATGCCGACTTCGTCCGCGAGATTCCACAGCACGTTGCCGTCCGGCCAGGTGGGCGAGCCATCGTACAGCACCACCGCGGCGCCGACGGCGAGCGAAGACACCAGCCAGTTCCACATCATCCAGCCGCAGGTGGTGTAGTAGAAGATCCGGTCCTCGCGTTTGAGGTCGGTGTGCAGCACCAGCTCCTTCAAGTGTTGCAACAATGTGCCGCCGGCGCCATGCACGATGCACTTGGGTTTGCCGGTGGTGCCCGAGGAATACATGATGTACAGCGGATGCTCGAACGGCGTCGGCACGAATTCCGGCGGATGGTCTTCGGCGCCGGCGAAGTCGTTCCATGCGATCGCGCTCCGCAGGCCGCCGACTTGCAACGCATCGCCGGAATAGGGGATCACCACGCAGCGTTCGATCGACGGGATCGCCGCCAGCACCTCGCGCACTTTCGCCATGCAGTCGTGGCGCTTGCCGCCGTAGGCGTAGGCATCGGCGCAGAACAGCACCTTCGGCTCGATCTGGCCGAAGCGGTCCACCACGCCGTTGACGCCGAAGTCGGGCGAGCACGACGACCAGGTCGCACCCAGCGACGTTGCGGCCAGCATCGCGATGATCGTTTCCGGAATGTTCGGCAGGAAACCCGCGACGCGGTCGCCCATCATCACGCCGGCGTCTTTCAGTGCGCGCGCGACGCGGCCGACCTCCGCATGCAGTTGCGCGTGGGTGACATCACGCGCATGGCCCCATTCGTTGCGGAAGATCAGCGCCGGCCGGTCATCCCGGAAGCGCAGCAGGTTCTGCGCGAAGTTGAGCCTGACGTTCGGGAACCAGTGCGCGCCGGGCATCCTGTCGCCATCGACCAGCACCGGCTCGAACTCGCCGCTGGCGCGGATGCCGCAGAATTCCCACACCAGTGGCCAGAACTTCTCGGGATGCTTGATCGAGAACTCGTACAACGGCGCATAACGGCGGATGTCGTCGTTGCCGGTGGATTCGCGCACGAAACGCACGAAACGCGCCATGTTGGCGTGCTCGGCGCGTTCGGGGCTGGCCTGCCACAGCGGGGCGTCGGAGGACATGGGGCGAGCGGGTCAGGGCGTTCGAAAACCGGCGGAATTGTAACGGATCGCCCGCGCCGCATTCATTTTCGGTTCACGGTCCTGAAAAAGTGCAATGCGCGCTTGCCGTTTGGCTTGGGCAAGGCCTTGCGGAAGTGCTGTCCCGGGATCGAGTCCGGTGCGGACTCCACACGTGATTCGCGCCATCTCTAGCGCTCGCTCCGTGGGCCAGCGTTCACGGCCCGTCCTCAGCGGGGTGATTTTCGACGGAGGGACTGGCCGTCCGGATCGTGAAACCGGCCAGTCGCCGGGAGCCGAATTGTGCCGGCCAACACGGTCAGGACCGCCGCGGCCGATGGTATAAATGGCGCCGTTTCCCTGCCGTTCCGGACCCAACTCATGCACCGCCGTTTGTTGCGCGTCATCCCGGCCCTGTTTGCCTTCGCGCTGCTGGCCGCTTTCTCCGCTTCCGCCCTTGCCGTTGTTCCCCAGTCCGCCGCACCCACCCTGTTCTCCATCCGGGCCGGCACGCCGCGGATCCTGGCTGAGGGCGCCCAGAAATCCTGGCCGGTGACGATCAGCGAAAACACCGCGATGGACGCGGTGTTCAAGGGCGGCATGTGGCTGCCCAGTCCGGACGGCGGCCGCGTCTATGCCACGTACGAGAAGCACATCATCCACGCGAATGGCACCTGGTCGTGGATCGGCAAGGTGCAGACCGCGGCGGGCCCGCAATCGGTGGTGCTGACCTTCGGGCAGGGCGCGGTGTTCGGTGTGGTGCCCCAGCCCACCGGTTATCCGCTGCGCATCGTCACCGAACACGGCCAGACCCGCGTGGTGCAGACTTCGGCCGAGGCGATGGCGCGCTCGCCGACCGCGCTGCGCCTGCGTTCGCAGCCCGATTACCTGATCCCGCCCGCGGCCATCCGCCGCGGGTCGAACACGCCGTCCCTGACAGCGCCTGCCAGCGCGGCGGTGCAGGACGCCAGCGCGACCAGGGCCGCCGCCAGGACAACGGCCCAGGCCGACGGGTCGTCGTCGGCGACTACCGTGGACGTGATGGTGGTTTACACGCCCGGCTTCGTCAGCGAGACCGGCAGCGTGAACGCGGCCCTGACCAGAATCCAGTATCTGGTCGATTACACCAACCAGGCCTACGTCAACAGCAGCGTCAACGCCCAGATCCGGCTGGTCCACACGATGCAGGTGGATTACCCCGACAACACTTCCAACGACAGCGCGCTGGATGACATCACCGGCCTCGACGGCAATGGCAACACCGTGCCGATTCCGCCATCGCTGCAAGGCGTCGCACCCGCGCGCGTCCAGTACGGCGCGGACCTGGTGGCCATGGTCCGCAGCTTCGACAACACGGACCAGGGCAACTGCGGCACCGGCTGGCTGATCGGCGGCGGTGAACAGCCCATCACGACCGCCGACAACGTTTACGGTTATTCCGTGGTGAGCGATGGCACCAGCGGCGGGTATTTCTGCCTCGATTCCACCTTCGCGCACGAACTGGGTCACAACATGGGCAACGCCCACGACCGTGCACACGCGGACGGACCGGGTGCCTATCCGTATTCGTACGGCTACACCTACACGACCAGTGACGGCAGCAACGGCTTCGCCACCATCATGGCGTACGGCACCGACATCCAGACGCCGATCCAGATGTTCTCCAATCCCGATGTCACGAACTCGCTGTGCCTGAACACGCCGTGCGGCGTGCCAGACAGTTCATCGCAATCCGCCGACAACGCGCACAGCATGAACAACACCGTGGCAATCATCGCGCAGTTCGAGCCGACGATGGTCAGCACGGCGCCGAGGCTGATTCCGTACGTACACGACGACGTCAATGGCGATGGCAAGTCAGACCTGCTTTGGCGCTCGCTGGATAATTCCAAATTCGCGTATTGGATTATGAACGGTACTCAGTTGGAGAGCAGCCTCGCGATTGCTGTACCCACGAACTACAAAATGCTTGCCACGGGTGACTTCAATGGCGACGGCTATATGGACATCGTTTGGACTGACGGAACCAGCATGTGGATGTGGGTTGGCAGCGGCAGTACCTTCACGAACACTTACATGAGGGCCTACCCGACCACAGGCTGGACTGTCGTCGGTGCAGCCGATTTCGATGGTGACGGAGATACCGATTTGCTGTGGGCCAAGAACGGCCAACTAGCGGAATGGTTGATGAGCGGAGCCAGCCTCAAAACCAGTTACGTTCAGGTTCTGCCCGGCGGTTGGCGTTATCTAACAACCGGCGATTTCGACGGTGATGGGAGGGCGGACCTGCTGTTGACAAACGGCTCCGCGATGCAGATGTGGATGCAGTTCAACAAAGGTACGTTCATGCCCGTTGCCACACATACGTATCCGCCAGGCTGGACACTTTTGGGTTCGGGCGATGTTAACGGGGATGGAATGGATGATCTGCTGTGGCGCGACAATGCACATACTCGTTTTGCATACTGGATCATGAATGGTCCGCAATTGGCTGCTTCCTTGGCGATCTATGTCTCGCCCCAGTGGCAATTTGGTGCCACTGGTGATTATGACGGCAGCGGGCTGCTTGGTTTTGTCTGGTACAACAAAAGCGAGATTGTAATGTGGCCGGGGTCGAGCACCGGAAATTACAAGGGTGTGGTGGTGCATTCGTATCCGAGTGCATGGACGATGCTTCCGTAGCTACGTTTGCCACGCAACTAATGGTGGTCAGGGTTTCAAGAAAGACACTGTATGTTCGCGCGCATCGCGCGGGGATGCCACGTCATCGAGCGCACGAGTTCGCCCAGAAACGGACCACTTGTCTTAAGAGAAAAAGTGGCCCAGCCCGTTTGAACAGTCGAGCCCGTCTCGAGTGTTCAAACGATTCGCCTGTTTCTTGACGTGTGGGAGGGCTGTAGCTTCTTCTCGTCATGCGGCCCTTGCACGCACCACGTAACCGTTGCCGAGCTCGGTGTGAAGAAATGGCCGCTGGGCCCAATCTGCGGTGAGCATGACCAGTTTTCCGAGCGGACTTTTGATCAGCGGATACCACTTCATGACATGGCGGCGGTCGATGCCGCTGCGTGCTGAATTGTCATGCATTCCCTTCGCGGTCTTGTCGGTGGCCTCATTCACTTCAGGTGCGTAGTTGGCGGCTCGAATCTTCTCGACCACGTTGGCCAGAGGGAAGCCGTAGCATAGTATCCGTTCAACTCGGAATCCTGCCGACTGCATCAGCTTTGCCAGCTGTGAACGCTCGTAGCGACGGAAATGCCCCGCCCAGACATCGGAGGCGTTCCACTTTTTCATGTGAGATGGCACGGATAGCAGCAACACTCCATCATGACGCAGCCATGATCGCCATTCGCACAGGGCTTCCAGATCATGCTCGATGTGTTCGAGGACCTCGAACGCCAGCAACAGTCCGAAACGTTCTTGCCATCCGGTCGGCGGGGCTCCGAAGTAAAGGATGTTTTTCCCCGCTTCGCGTGCCAAGGCATTGGCAACGGCACGCGCGGCTTCCGACATTTCCAGTGCGAAGCAATGAAAACCGAGGTCATCCAGTTCATGTAGAAGGATTCCGGGGCCAGGCCCTATCTCGAGGGTGTCGCAAGGAGCTATGCCGCGTACCTCGCGAAGGACCAACGCGCGCCGCAACAGATACCTGGGTGCAGGAACCCACCCGTATTCAGGAGCAGCGGGGCCTAGCGTAGCGTCAGTGATCATGATCAGCCTGTGATGAGATGCAAACGGGCCTTGACGAGCGCATCGAATTGACGCCCAATCGCGGTCGAATCGATTTGGTCCGCGATGTGGGCATGGCATCGCAGCCTCCGTTGAGCCCGAGTCCCCTCAGACAAATGTCGGCGGACCGCTTCGGCTAGGGCAAGTGCATTGCCTGCTTCGACAAGTGTTGTACACGGGCGTGCCTCGTCAAGCAATTCACGGATCGCAGCGGAATCACGGGTTATCAACGGGCGTCCTGCGGCTACGATCTGGAACACCTTGTTGGGGATTACGCTGGAGGCTTTTCCAGAAGTCCCGAAGATGCCGAGACAAATGTCGGCGCGTGCGATTTTGTCGGGAAGTTGTTCGTATGCCACCCAATCCAGCCACTCGAGGTTGGGAAGAGGGTCGCGCTCGAGCGTGTCGCGAATACGTGGCGCCTCCTGACCGCGTCCAACTAAGATCCAGCGGATCGGTTCGTCGCGCGTAAGTCGGGCTGCTTCGATGATCGTGTCGATGCCATGCAGTGGGATGAACTGACCGTAGAACAGAACGCTGAGACGATTGCCTTGACGAAGCCGTTGAATGTAGCCGGATTGGAAGAATCGAGCTTCTGCGCCCACCCATACGTGTCCGAGCGATCCGGGTGTCATCCCGAATAGATCCTCCATGCGACGCGCATGGGTTGCTGTATCCATGAAAGAGAAATTTGCAGCGCGGACAGCCAGCCATTCGCTGACCCACAGCATCCAAGCGAGCGGATTGCGGCGGTCCAATATTCGCCGGTCATTTACGACAGTGTCGTAAATGGAGATGAACCAGTCGAACGCGACAGGCTTGCGACGTACCCATGCGAAGAGGCGAATGATCAGCACGTCGAGCTGACCTGGATAGGAGACCAGCACGAGATCATGAGCCGGGGCGCGCAGATAGCGCCATATCAGGCGAGGGTAGACAACAATCAGCCGCAACACACGAGACGCCCACTCACCCATGCCGCCGAGACTGCTCTTGTCTTCCACGCCTTCCCACACCGGCGCATGAACCTCGATGATTTCCGCGCCATGCGCACGCAAACCGTCACGCAGAATGCGGATACGTGGTTTGTTCGTATCGCAGGTTCCCCAAAGTACGATGTTCATGCGCCTGTAGGGGGTGTGATTCCGTGAAGACCGCAATGTTTTAAGCGCTCGGCGAGGTGGTGTGCCCCGTTGCTGACTGTTCTCGTGGCCGGATCAACCATCCAACGATCAAGGTTAGTACATCGCCCATCGTCGTCGCGATGCGCAGCGCGATCACGAGGATGCCGGCGGAGGCAGTGGAATACACCGGCGCGAGCATGAGCAGCAGCAGGCCTTCGCGCACACCGAGTCCGGCCGGCGCACCGGGGGTTACGAAGCCGACCACCCAGGCCAGCGAGAACGCCGCGATCAATAGCCAGCCGTCCTGTGCGGCCTCCGGCAACAGGAGGTGCGCGAGCACTATCAATCCAAGACCCAGCGTGCCATACATCAGGCAGTACAGCACGAATGCGCGCACGAGACTGGATTGTGATGGCAGCAGTGCACCGTCCAGCGCGGGTGCGTACCTCGGCGTGAATTTCCGCAACAGCGCCGGCGCCACCTTCCGGAATAAGAACAGGCCCGCGATGGCGAATACCACCAGCACCGCGATCAGAGCGAGCTGCGCGCCATGATTGTGCACCGCCTGCAAGCCGACTTCCGACAATGCGCCGGTGCCGACTCCCACCACGATGGCGGCGGCAACCACCAGAAGGGTTTCGAGGATCAGCGTCACGGCCAGTGCGCGCGCGGGGATTCCGCGTGCCAGCGACATGCCCACGCGCCCGAGGTACTGCGCCACGTTGCCGGGCACGTACTTGGCGAATTGCGTGATGCCGATGATGCCGGTCAACTCGCGCCGCGACTTGCGGACACCGAGTGCCGACAGCATGCCCCGCCAGGCCAGCGCCAACAGCGGCGCTCCGGCCGACCAGCACAACGCTGCGAGTGCGATGCCGATGATTGCGCGAGGCGTCGAATACACACCGAGGTCGTGACCGCGCAGGGAGCGCACCACGTACCACGCGAACAACGCGGCCACGATCAGGCCAGCGATCAAACCGATCGTGCGATGCAACCGTTTCACGCCGGCGACCCTTTTGCGGCTCGTGGCCGCGACGGTATCACACCGCCGCTTCCAGTTCCGGCACGAGCTTGAACAGGTCGCCGACCAGGCCAATGTCGGCGACCTCGAAGATCGGCGCTTCGGCGTCCTTGTTGATCGCGACGATGGTGCCGGCGTCCTTGATGCCGGTGAGGTGCTGGATGGCGCCGGAGATGCCGATCGCGATGTAGAGATCGGGGGCGATGATCTTGCCGGTCTGGCCGACCTGCATGTCGTTGGGGCAGTAGCCGGCATCGACCGCGGCGCGCGAGGCGCCGGCGGCGGCGTGCAGCTTGTCGGCCAGCCGGTAGATGATCTCGAAGTTTTCCTTCGAACCCAGTCCGCGTCCGCCGGAGACCACCCGCCGCGCGCTCTGCAGGTCGGGACGTTCGCTGGACGCCTGTTGCAGTTCGACGAAGCGCGTGTGCGACGGCAGCGGTACGTCGAGCGACAGCGCCTCCACCGGCGCGGCGTTGGCTGCTTCCCCGACCGCCGGCCACGACGCGGTGCGCACGGTGCCGACCACGATGGCATCGGCGGGCGTCTCCACAGTGACGACGACGTTGCCGGCGTAGATCGGGCGGGTAAACGTGTGCGGGCCTGCCACCGACATGATGTCGCTGACCTGGCCCGTGCCCAGCAGCGCGGCGACGCGCGGCGCGACGTCCTTGCCGAAGGTGGTCGAGGGCAGCAACACGTGCGAATAGCCGTTCTTCGCGACCATGGCGATCTGCGGCGCCAGCATCGCGGCCAGCGGGTGTGCGTTCTCGGGGCGCGCGATGGTCAGCACCTTCGAAACGCCGTCCAGTTTCGCCGCTTGCGCGGCGACGGCGCCGGGCGCATCGGAAAGCACCAGCACGTCGATCGCGTCGGGCTTCAGTTCGCGCGCGCAGGTGACGCAGCGCGCCGTCGAGGCGTTGATCTGGCCGTTCAGGTGTTCGGCGACGATCAGGATTTTGGACATGAATCGAATCTCTCACTGTCGAACCCCTCTCCCGTCGGGAGAGGCGCGCTTCGCGCGAGCGCGTAGCGCTGGGGTGAGGGTACGAGACTTGCGAGATTTCGCAAAGAACCGAACCCTCATCCGGCGCTTCGCGCCACCTTCTCCCAGAGGGAGAAGGAAGCTCACACCAACCCTTTCTGCTTCAGTAAGCCGACCAACTCGGCGACATCCTTCACCATCACCCCGCGCGAACGTTTGGGCGGCGGCGCGTAGCGCGTGGTCCTGATTTCGCCGCCGTGCTCGATGTTCAAGGATGGCAACTCGATCGTCTCGATCGGCTTGCTCTTGGCCTTCATGATGTCGGGCAGCTTGATGAAGCGCGGTTCGTTGAGGCGCAGATCCGTCGTCACGACCGCCGGCAGATCGACTTCGATGGTTTCGAGGCCGGCATCGACTTCGCGGGTCACCTTGGCCTTGTTGCCGGACACTTCCAGCTTCGACGCGAAGGTCGCCTGCGGACGCTCCCACAACGCGGCCAGCATCTGGCCGGTCTGGTTGCAGTCGTCGTCGATGGCCTGCTTGCCGAGGATCACCAGACCCGGCTGCTCCTTCTCGACCAGCTTGAGGAACACCCGCGCGGCCGCCAGCGGCTGCACCGGGTCGGGCGTGACCACGTGGATCGCGCGGTTGGCGCCCATCGCGAGGCCGTTGCGCAGGTGCGGTTGCGCGTCGGCGGGCGCGATGGTGGCGATCACCACTTCCTCGGCGATGCCTTTCTCGCGCAGCCGCAGCGCCTCTTCCAGCGCGATGTCGTCGAACGGGTTGGGCGAAAGTTTCACGCCGTCGGTGACCACGCCGCTGCCATCCGGCTTCACCTGGATGCGCACGTTGTAATCGACCACGCGCTTGTATCCGACCAGGATCTTCATCGGGGTTCCCTTGGCTGATGCCCGTGCTGCGCGGGCCTGACGGAAACGGACATTCTAGCGGTTGCCGCGCCCCGCTTCAGGCACGGCGCAGGATGGCCGCCGCAAAGCGCGCTGCGGCGCCGGCGGCTTGATCCAGGAACACCGAGGGCTCGACCAGTTCCAGTTCCAGCAGGAGCGGCGTGCCTTCGTCGTCGCGGATCAGGTCCACGCGCGTGTACAGCAGCGGCTTCACGAACGGAATCGCCGCCACCGCGCGCCGGGCGACATCGAGTTCATCGGCCGAAGGCGTGCGCGGGCCGACCTCTTCTTTCGCGAACAATCCCGGGGTCGGGCCTTCGCCGCGCCTGAGCAGCGGGCCCTTGCGGATCGCGTGCGAGTACTCGCCGCCGAAGAACAGCAGCGCGGTCTCGCCGTGTTCGTCCACGTGGTCGAGATACGGCTGCAACAACACACTGCGGTTGGCGTGGAGCAGGCGCTGCACGTGCGCGACCATCGCATCGCGGTCCGCGCGCGCATGCCGTTGCGCATCGCGCGAGCCCGCGCCGACCGCGGGCTTGACCACGAAGTCACGCGCGTCCTGGCAGGTGTCGAGAAACGTCTCGATCGCCGCCTGCCCGTCGTCATCGGGTTCGACGAACGCGCCCGGCACCACCGGCACGCCGGCGCGTGCGAGATCGGCGAGGTAATGCTTGTCGGTGTTCCAGCGGATCACCGGCAGCGGATTGAGCAGTCTGGTCTGCGCCGCAACACGTTCCGCCCAGGCCAGGAATGCGGGCAGCCGCTCGCAGTAATCCCAGGTCGAACGCAGCAGCGCGAGATCGAAGCGCGACCAGTCGATGGCATCGTCGTCCCAATCGAGCTCCTGCGCATCCGTACCGGCGTCATGCAACGCACTCAACAACGGCGGCATGTCGCCATCGCTGCCGCGCGCCGCACGCGCGGTGACGAGGGCGATTCGCGGCGATGCCATGGCCGGATGGCTTCCCTGCCGCGCGGGTCAGCGCTTCGCGTCGGGCCGCCAGCCGGGCACGCCCGCCCGCCATTTCATGAACGCGATCCAGTCGGCGGTCAGGAGGTCGTTCTGGGTACGGGTGGAGCCGATGCCGTGGCCGGCCTGCGCGTCGATCCGCAGCAGCACCGGATTGGGCGTGCCCGAAGCCTGCAGCGCGGCGGCGAACTTGGCCGGTTCCCACGGCGACACCCGCGGATCATTCAAGCCGGTCGTGATCATCACCGCGGGATACGTGACGCCATGCTTGACGTGCTGGATGGAATCCATCGCGTACAGGTTTTCGAATCCCTGTTTGGTTTTCACGCTGCCGAACTCGGGGATGTTGGGCGGCCCGTTGGGCGAGAATTCGGCGCGCAGCGTATTCGCGGCGGGCACCAGATCGATCACGCCCGCGAACAGGTCCGGGCGTTCGGTCATCGCGCGGCCCATGGTGATGCCGCCTGCCGAGCCGCCGATGATGAACAGCTTGTCCTTGCCGGTGACGCCGCGCGCGATCAGGTCTTCGCCGCAGGCGATCAGGTCCTCCCAGGTGTGGTGCTTGTTGGCATCCTTGCCGCCGAGCCGCCACGCCTCGCCCTTCTCGCCACCCCCGCGCACGTGGCAGATGCCGTAGCTGATGCCTTCACGCATCGCCGCGGCGCGCCGCGTACTGAAGTCGGCGAGATTGGAAATGCCGTAGGAGCCGTAGGCCTCGACCAGCGTGATCTGCGGGCCTTTCGCGTCCCTGGGCTGGATCAGCGTGAGCGGCACTTCCACGCCGTCCTGCGCCCTGGCTTGCAGGTCGCCGACCTTGAACGCCGTGGCGTCCATGTCGCCGCGATGGCCGATCTCGAGATCGGCGAACTTTCGCGCCGTCGGGTCATAGCGGAAATACGTCGGCTGCACGACCCAGCTCGACAGGTCGAGCGTGATGCCCGGCCGGCGCGGGTCGGCGAACGCACTGCCGATGTGGCCCTCGAACGGCAGCGCGATCTGTTCGATCTTCGAGCTCCCTGCCGGGATGCGCAGCAGTTGCGAGTACGCGCCCTGGCGCGCCAGCACGTACAGGGCATCCGACGCCGCGGCGATTTGCTCGATCACGCGACCGGGTTGCGCCGGCACCAGCGTCTTCGCCGAGGACAACGGTTCGCCGGCCCGGACTTCCAGCACCTTGAAGGTCGGCGCGTCCTTGTGCGACAGCAGGAAGATCTGGTCGCCACGCATGTCGATGCCGGTGACGTCGTCGCTGCGGTCGACGAACGGTTTCCAGGCGGTCTTCGGGTCGTTCACCCCGGCAACGGGCGCCAGCCACAGCTTCAACTCGTTCTGGACACCGTTGAGGGAGAACGCGGTGGCGAACGACGCGCCGGGCACGATGCCCAGTATCGGAAACGCCTCGGGCGTGAACGCCGGGCCATGGCCGGCGGTGGTGCCGAGCACCGTGTAGGGCTTGGCCGAGAGATTCCAACCGTCGAGCGTGGAGTTCTTGTATTTGTCCGTCTCGGGTTCGCCGGGCTTCAATTGCGCCAGGCGGTTGAAATACACCGTCTTCGAATCGGGGCTCCACGCCGTGGCACCGAACCGCACGCGATCGAGCGGGCCCGCGATCGCCTTGCCGGTGGCGGCGTCGTACACCGTCATCGAGGCGTTTTCCGAACCGCCCTCGGACACGCCCACCGCGACCTTGCTGCCATCCGGCGAGGCGAGGAACCAGTTGATCGCATACGGCGTGCCGTCGTGCTGCCTGCGCAGCGCCGCGATGTCCACCAGTTTGCGTGTGCCGTTCGCGTCGCGCACCATCAGGTCGAAATCGTCCGCGCCGGGCGCGCGTTCCTCGTAGAAGTCACGCCCGCCGTACGACATGAAGCCCTGCACGAAACCGAAGCTGCCGGTGAACGCGGACACGCGCTTCTGCAGCGCGGCCAGCGGCGCGATCGCGTCCAGCACCTTGCGTGTGTACGCGCCCTCGGCCTTCATCCACGCGATGGTCGCGGGGTCGAGTTTTTCCATGTAGCGGTAGTTGTCGGTGACCTTGACGCCCCACAGCGTTTCGGTGACCGGCCTGACCGGCGCGGTGGGCGGCGGCGCGCCCACGCCGATCGGCGCCAGGGGGTCGTCCGCGGCCAGCGCGGACGAGCCGGTGGCGAACGGGAAAACCAGGACGGAAACCAGCAGACTGGCGCGGGCGGAAAAGCGCATGGCCGACCCTCCTCGACGATGGTCGGGCAAGTCTAGCGACCGGAGGGCCTGAAGCCGCAAATGCCGGAAGTTACAGGTTCCGGTAGTTGGGCCCGGAACCGCCCTCGGGCGTCACCCAGGTGATGATTTCGTAGGGATCCTTGATGTCGCAGGTCTTGCAGTGCACGCAGTTGGCGGCGTTGATCTGCAGGCGCAGCGATTTGCCGTCACCGGCGTGCGCGTCCTCGACGATTTCATACACGTTGGCGGGACAGAAGCGCGTGCAGGGATTGGCGTATTCGGTGACGCAGCGATCCACGCAGATCGAGGTGTCGGCGACGTGCAGGTGCACCGGCTGGTCCTCGTCGTGTTCGGTGGCGGCGAAGTACACGCCCGCAAGCCGGTCGCGCGGCGGCAGGGTGCGTTCGATCCAGCCGGGTTCGCGCGGCGAAGTCGCGTTCGGACCGGGACGATGGGTTTTCGTTGCGGGCGGGTCGAGCTTGTCCAGCGCTGACCAGTCGGCGTGGTTCTTCAGCGTCCACGGCGACAGGCCCGCGGTCGCGGTTTCCCACGCGGCGTTGAACAGGCCGCGCCACAGTCCGCCGTGGAAACCGGGGCGGATGTTGCGCACCTTCTTCAGTTCCTTCGCGACGGGCGAGGCGCGCAGGCGCGCATCGAAGCCATCCGACGATCGCCTTTCCGCGAAGTGTTCGGCCGCCAGCATCCCGGAGCGGATCGCCTGATGCGTGCCCTTGATCTTGGGCACGTTCATCAGCCCCGCCGCATCGCCGATCAGGATCGCGCCAGGCATTTCCACTTTCGGCAGCGACTGCCAGCCGCCCTCGATCAATGCACGTGCGCCGGCCGACACGATCTGTCCGGCTTCCAGCAGCGGCTTGATGCGCGCATGGTTCTTCAACTGCTGGAATGCTTCCCATGGCCGGAACAGCGGGTCGGAATAATCCAGCCCCGCGACGAAGCCGATCGCGACGCGGTCCTGGTCGAGCTGGTAGATGAAACTGCCGCCGTAGGTCTTGCGGTCCAGCGGCCAGCCGACGGTGTGGGTGATGCGGCCCGGCTGCACGCGGCCCGGCGGCAGTTGCCACAGTTCCTTCAAGCCGATGCCATAGGTCTGCGGATCGCAATGCTTGTCGAGCCCGTATTTCGCGATCAACGTCTTGCTGACGCTGCCCCGGCAGCCTTCGGCCAGCACCGTCAACTTGGCGCGGATGTCGATGCCTTGCGTGTAGCCCGGCTTGTGCGAGCCGTCCTTCGCGACACCCATGTCGCCGATCCGCACGCCGGCGACCGCGCCTTTCTCGTCGAACACCGCGTCGGCCGCGGCAAAGCCGGGGAACACGTCCACGCCCAGCGCTTCGGCCTGCGGCGCCAGCCACGCGCACAGCGCGCCCAGCGACACGATGAAATTGCCGGCGTTGTGCATCTGCGGCGGGGTCGGCAGTTTCAGCGCGCGTTTCGCATCGCGCAGCAGCAGGAATTCGTCGTGCGCGGCGGGCACGCAGATCGGCGGCGGGTTGTCACGCCAGCCCGGCAGCAGCGCGTCCAGCGGCCCGGGTTCGATCACCGCGCCGGACAGGATCTGCGCGCCGACCGTGGAAGCCTTCTCGATCACGCACACGCGCGTGTCCGGTTCGAGCTGTTTCAGGCGGATCGCGAAGGCGAGGCCGGACGGCCCCGCGCCCACCACGACCACGTCGTAGTCCATCGTTTCGCGTTCGCTCATGGCGCGATTGTCGATGCTCGTGATGGTTCAGGCAAACGCGGGATGCACGGCCAGCCGCGCATCCCCCATAATCGGGCAACCGGGAGGGCCGATGAGCGCGATCGAACCGGAGACGCTGGCTGCAGCCGAATTGCGCCGCGCGGGCGTGTGCCAGTCGCTGCACTGGCTGGCCGCGGGGCGGCTCACGCCCACGGCGCTGGCCGAGGCCTGTCTCGACGCGATCGCGAGGCTCGACCCGCAACTCAACGCCTTCGTGGACGTGCGTCCCGACCTGGTGCGCGATCAGGCCGGCAGCGCGCAGCGCCGCCGCCGCGAAGGCCCGATCGGGCGGCTGGAGGGCATTCCGGTCGCGGTCAAGGACAACCTCGATGTGGCCGGTTACCCGACCGCCGCGGGGCTGGCTTCGCGGCGAACACGCGTTGCGCGGGACGATGCGCACGCGGTCGCGCGCCTGCGTGCCGCCGGTGCGATCGTGCTGGGCAAGACCAATCTCGACGAGGGTGCGCTGGGCGCGTCCACCAACAACCCGCATTTCGGCGCGACGCACAATCCGCATCGGCTCGGCTACACCGCCGGCGGTTCGTCGGGTGGGTCGGCCGCCGCGGTGGCGGCCGGCTTGGCGACCGTCGCGCTGGGCTCCGACACCCTGGGTTCGGTGCGCATCCCCGCAAGCTACTGCGGCGTGTTCGCGCTGAAGCCCACGCACGGCGAGATCTCCGCGCGCGGACTGGTGCCGGCCGCGCGCAGGCTCGATGCGGTCGGCATCCTCGCGCGCGGCGTGGGCGATCTGGTCGTGCTGCTGCAGGTGCTGGCCGGCTACGACGCGGACGATCCACGTTCGCGCCGCCGTCGCGTCGCGCTGCAGCCGCCGGACTGGAATCCCGAACAACTGCGCTGCGGCGTGTTGCCCGACCTCGCCGTGATCGGGGTGGAAGCGCCGGTGGTCGAGGTGTTCGAAACGGCGCTGGCAAGACTCGAACGCGAACTGGGCCAGCGCCAGACGCTGGATTTCTCCGACTGGCCTTGCGCGAAGATGCGCCGCGCGGGACTGCTGCTGATGGAAGCGGAGATGCGCAACACCTTCGCCGACGATCTTGCCGACACCGCGCATCCGGTGTCGGACGGCTTCCGGCGCATGCTGGATTACGCGGCGAGAAAATCCGCGGCCGATTACGTCGCCGCGGATCGCATGCTCGACTTCACGGTGCTGAAGGCGCGGCGGGTGTTCGCGCGGGTGGACGTGCTGGTGACGCCGACCACGCCGCAGGGCGCGTTCCCGCTCGATGCGCCGGTGCCCGATTCGCAGGCGGACCTCACCGCGTTTGCGAGTCTTTCGGGCTGTCCCGCGGTCAGCATCCCGATGGGCACGCTGCCGGACGGTCTGCCGATCGGCATGCAATTCGTCGGCGCGCCGGGTTCCGACCTGCGCCTGCTGGAACTGGCGGAAATGTGCGCCTCGGCGCTGGATGCCGCGCCGGCCTATCCCGTCGAACCGATGCGCTGAGCGCGCGCAGCACGGGGGTGCGCATGCGCGTCGCATCTCATCCCACATTGTCATTCCGAGGGCATCTCAGGCTTCGTCTGCGATGCAGCCCGGAATCCAGTGTCTTTGCTGTCGTAGTTTCGACGTCCATGTCTTTTTTCGCCCGCCTGACTCGCGCCATGCCTGGCGCTCGCCCTTCGGGCCGCCTGCGGCGTTCAAATCGGCAATCCTGCCGATTTAGTCCGGGCGGGCGAGCCACCTTTCTTTGCGTGGCCAAAGAAAGGTGGCCCAAAGAAAGGCCACCCCGGTGCTGCGTTTTTCGCCCGTCCATGGACGAAAAATCCGTCCGGGCCGTCCGGACTCGCCGACGCGCCGTCCCTGGCGCGGCGTCAAGTGGGCGCAATCCATTGCGCCCACCCTGCGGGCCTGATCGTCCGGCCCTCACCGCAGCACAGGGGCCCCGGAAAGGCTCTGTTTCGATGACGCCTTCCTTGGCTTCGTTCAAAGCGGGAACGAGCAGTTTGCTTCGCGCCATCCTGCGCGCAGGAAGCGCGCCAGACGGGGCCCCTCGAACACGGCGAGCGAACGACGGAAAGTCCGAAGGATGGCGCACAGGAAGTGCGCCAGTTCGCCGCAGGCGCAGGGATGCGCCTTCGGCGAACCCCGGCGGCCGCTCGCGGACCCGCAGCCCATGGATGGGCTGTGGGCGTGTTCGCGGGGTGGCCTTCTCTTTGGTGACTTTCTCTTGGCCACGCAAGAGAAAGTCACACGCCTGCCCGGGAGGCGGGCGGAAAAAGACAGGGACGTCGAAAGACGGTTTGGAGGTGCGTCGCCTACTCACGCGTCGCGGTAGACGGGCCCGGGTGTGGGCGACGTCGCGACGGTTTGTCGGCAGCGTCCGCGGGCGGCGCGGCCCGATCGCGATTGGCCACGTCGAGTGCCCACGCGACGACCTGTTGCGCGAGGGCGTCGTCGGCCGCACCGAACGCGGCGACGATCTGCGGCACCTGCGTGCCGGACGGGTTCTGCGTGACCACGAAGCTGCGGGTCGCCAGCAGATTGCGGGCGCCGCCGCGCCGCAGTTGCGCATCGAAGCGGACCACCACCACCGGCGAACCATTCCGGTATTCGGACTGGAAGGCGCGCAGATCGCCGCTCAGCGCGTAATCGGAGGCGAAGCGATCGTCGTCGGTGGTGACCGCAGGCAGTCCGGCGGCCATGAACGCATCGACCAGCCGGTGACGCACCAGCAGCGCGGGCGATTCGCTCCAGCGCGCGCCCCTGTACACGCTGACCCGGCCCGGCTCCGGCATCACCACGATGCCGGTGTTGTCGAGCATGCCGCTGGTGTTGGGCGTGTCCACGCGCAGGCTGAAGGCCGGTGCCGGAATGCCGCTCGCCGCGGTTGCGGCGCCCTCCGGCGGTTGCCAGGTCTGGACGACTTCGCGCGGCGGCAGCACCGAACACGCGGACAGGATCAACGCGCCTGCCAGCGCGACGATCGTGACGCGTGCGCGGACGCAACGCAGGCGGGGACGGATGCTCATGCCGGGATTCCTCATGGTTTCGGCTCGAATTCCTGCGGCTGCTCGCGGCCCAGCAGGTAGCCGGCCGGGTTGCCCTGCAGCTTGCTGGTCAGCGAGTGCAGGTCGCGCAGCGTCGAGCGCAGCTCACGCAGGGTCGGGCCGATCTGGCCCACGCCCTGCAGTCCCGACTGCAGGTTGCCGCGGTTTTCCTGCAGCAACTGGTCGAGCGTTTGCGAGGTGTGTTGCAGCGAAGCCAGCGTCGTCTGCGTGCGCTCCAGGGTTTGCCTGCCCGGGCCGCTGACCAGTGAATCGACGCTGGCCAGGGTGGCGTTGAGCTGCCGGGAGGCCATGCTGGTCTGCTTGATCAGGTCCCGGATGTCCTGGCGTTCCGCGGCGATCGCGGCGGTGGTCTGGTCGAGGTTCTGCAGCGTTTCGCTGATGCGGTCGGCATTTTCCTGCGACAGGATCCGGCTGAGCCGGTCCAGGATGCCGTTCAGCGTGGTCACCACGTCGCTGCCGGAGGAAAGCAGTTTGGTCAGCGCCGAGCTTTCGGCGGGGATCTGGGGTTCCGGATTGTCGGGCGTCGGCAGCAGCAGCGGACTGCTGGGCGCGCCGCCGCTCAGTTGCACGAAGGCGACGCCGGTCAGGCCCAGCAGCCCCAGCTTGGCGCGGGTGTCGGTCTTGACCGGAGTGTCGGCGGCCACCTGGATTTGCGCGATCACCTTGCGCGGATCGCGCGGGTCGAGCTTCAACTGGCTGACCTCGCCGACCTGGATGCCGTTGTATTGCACGGCGCTGCCCTTGGACAGTCCGGTCACCGCCTCGCTGAACACGATGTCGTAGTAATGGTACTGACGGCTGATGCTGGTTTTGGCCAGCCACAGCGCGAACAGCACCACGGCGGCCACCACCACGAGGGTGAAGGCGCCGATCAGGACATGGTGGGCCTTGGTTTCCATCGCGCTACCTCACGTCATTGCATGGATCGCTTCCGCCGCGCGACCGCGTGGTCCGCCGAAGTATTCGCGGATCCAAGGGTCGTCGAAGCGTTCCACCTTGTCCAGCGTGTCGGCCACGATCACGCGCTTGTGGGCCAGTACCGCCACGCGGTCGCAGATCGCGTGCAGCGAATCGAGATCGTGGGTGATCATGAATACGGTCAGCCCCAGCGCGTCGCGCAGGGCGCGGATCAGGGCGTCGAACGAGGCCGCGGCGATCGGGTCGAGGCCCGAGGTCGGTTCGTCCAGGAACACGATTTCGGGATCCAGCGCCAGCGCGCGCGCCAGCGCGGCGCGCTTGCGCATGCCGCCCGACAGTTCCGACGGGTACTTGTGGCGCGTCTCCGGCGGCAGGTCGGCCAGCGCGATCTTCAGCGCCGCCACCCGCAGTGCGTCGTGCAGGCTCAGGCTGGTGTGCTCCATCAGCGGCACGCGCACGTTCTCGCTCACCGTCAGCGAGGAAAACAGCGCGCCATCCTGGAACAGCACGCCGAAGCGGCGTTCGACGGCGATCCGGGCGGCCGGCGGCAACGCGTGCAAATCCTGCCCGAACAGGCGCACGCTGCCGGCATCGGGCCGGCGCAGGCCCAGGATCGTGCGCAGCAGCACCGACTTGCCGCTGCCCGAGCCGCCGACCACGCCCAGGATTTCGCCGCGATAGACGTCGAGGTCGAGGTTCTCGTGCACCACCTGGCTGCCGAACTGGCTGCGCAAGCCGCGCACCTGCACGATCGCCTCGGGCTGCCCGTTCCGGCTGGCGACCGCGTTCACCAGCCCATCTCCATGAAGAACAGCGCGGCCAGTGCGTCCACCAGAATCACCACGAAGATCGACTGCACCACGCTGGAGGTGGTGCGCTGGCCCACCGATTCGGCGCTGCCCTGCACCTTGAAGCCTTCCAGGCAGCCGATCACCGCGATCAGGAACGCGAAGATCGGCGCCTTGGCGAGGCCCAGCCAGAGGTAGCGGATCGGCGTGTCGGTCTGGAACACCGACACGAACATCGACGGCGAGATGTTCAGCGCGAACCAGCACACCAGCGCGCCGCCGGTCACGCCGGCCATCATCGACAGGAAGGTCAGCAGCGGCATCACCGCCACCAGCGCCAGCACGCGCGGCAGCACCAGCAACTCGACGGGATCGAGGCCCATCGTGCGCATCGCATCGACCTCCTCGTTCACCTTCATCGAGCCGATCTGCGCGGTGAACGCGCTGGCGGTGCGACCGGCCAGCAGGATCGCGGTCAGCAGCACCGCCAGTTCGCGCAGGAAGGCGTATGACACCAGATCGACGGTGAACACGGTGGCGCCGTAGCGTTGCAGCGCGGTCGCGCCCAGGAACGCGATCACCGCGCCGATCAGGAACGACAGCAGCACCACGATCGGCACCGCGTCCAGGCCGGTCTGCTCCATGTGGTAGATCAGCGAGGTGACGCGCCAGCGCCTGGGCAGCCAGATCGTGCGGGCCAGCGTCTCCAGTGTCATGCCGATGAAGCCCAGCAGCTTGAGCGTCAGCCTCCAGATGTGGACGACGTTCTCGCCCACGCGCGCGAGCAGGTCGATGAAACCGAAATCGCGCGGCGGCGGCGGGCGGTGCGCGTAGATTTCCGTGACCGCCTCGCTGACGGTGCCCAGCAGCGCGCGCAGCTCGCGCGGCACGTCGCGGTCGTGCTCGGCCAGCCACTGCAGGCACTTGGGACCCAGCGCGACCGCGATCAGGCCGGCGCCGGCGGTGTCGATCCGGCTGATGCCGTTGAAATCCACGTCGGGCCGCTCGGGCAGGTGCGGCTTCACCGCATCGAGGCGCGATTCCAGTTCGGTGAAATGCGGCAGCGTCCAGTCGCCGGTAAGGCGCAGCACGCCGCTGCCGTCCGCCGAGGGCACCCACTCGGCGTTGCCGGGCGTGGTCGGGGAGCGATCCATCCACGCAATTTAGCATGCTTGTGCGATCGTCCCCGATCGCCGCTCCGGTGATTCACAAGGCGAGGAACAGCGCTCCGGGATTGTCGAGACCACCACGGCCTTCCCTGGCCTGACTTTTCACAACAGCCGCGGCGATAATGCCCGTTCCAAAGCAAGGCCGCGCCATGACCAAGCACACCATCCTCAACGCCACGCACCGCGCCGCCGGCGCGAAGATGGTCGACTTCGGCGGCTGGGACATGCCGCTGCACTACGGCTCGCAGATCGAGGAACACCACGCGGTCCGCCGCGACGCCGGCATGTTCGACGTCTCGCACATGACCGTGGTGGATCTGCACGGCGCGCGCTGCCGCGATTTCCTGCGGCACCTGCTGGCGAACAGCGTGGACAGGCTGAAGAAACCCGGCAAGGCGCTGTATTCGTGCATGCTGAACGAGCGCGGCGGGGTGATCGACGACCTGATCGTGTATTTTCTTGCCGAGGGTGCGAGCCAAGGACGGCTCGCACGCGAAGCCGGAGCGTCGGCGACGGCTGAGGCGGAGGCGAGTCCGGACATGCGCCGGACTCGCCGTGCCGAATCCGCGCAGGGAAGCGTGGATTCGGAAAGGGAATGGTTTCGCGTTGTCGTGAATGCCGCCACCCGCGACAAGGACCTGGCCTGGATCGAAAGGCAGGCCGCGCCGTTCGGCGTCACGGTCAGCGAGCGTGCGGATCTGGCGATGATCGCGGTGCAGGGCCCGCACGCGCGCGCCAGGGTGCTGGGCCTGCTCGACCCGGCCGACCGCGAGCGCGTGGAGAAGCTGGGCAAGTTCGCCGCCACCGAGGCACGCGGTCCGGGCGGCATGCCGCTGTTCGTGGCGCGCACCGGCTACACCGGCGAGGATGGCTTCGAGATCATCGTGCCGGAGGCCCACGCGGTGACGCTGTGGAACGCGCTGGCCGCGGCGGGCGTGCGCCCCGCCGGTCTGGGCGCGCGCGACACCCTGCGGCTCGAAGCGGGGATGAACCTGTACGGCCAGGACATGGACGAGAACGTGACGCCCTGGGAGGCCGGGCTCGCGTGGACCGTGTCGCTGGACGAAGGCCGCGATTTCGTCGGCCGCGCCGCGCTGGAGAGGCAGAAGGCCGCGGGCGTGCCGCGCGAACTGATTGGCGTGGTGCTGGACGACAAGGGCGTGCTGCGCCACGGCCAGCGCGTGATCAGCGACAGGGGCGACGGCGAAATCCTGTCGGGGATCTTTTCGCCCACGCTGGGCAAGGCCATCGGCTTCGCGCGCGTGCCCGCGGGTGCGCACGCCGGACTGCGCGTGGACATTCGCGGGCGCGAGCTGCCGCTGCGCGCGGTGAAGCCTCCGTTCGTGCGCGACGGCAAACCGTGCGAGGGGATTTGAGCGAGGGAGCGCGCGGCAGGCCGGATGCAGCGGCTGCCGTCCACGACGGGGAGTTCCGGGCTCCTGCATTCGACCGGACGTTGTAGTTAGAATCACGGGTTCATCGCCCGCATCAGACAGCCAGGACCCAACCATGAGCGAGATTCCCGGGGATCTGAAATTCCAGAAGTCGCACGAATGGGCGCGCATCGAGGACGGCGGCCAGGTACGCGTGGGCATATCCGACCATGCCCAGGAGCTGCTGGGTGATCTGGTTTATGTCGAACTGCCCAAGGTGGGCGACAAGGTCGAGGCCGGCGCCACCTGCGCGGTGGTGGAATCGGTCAAGGCTGCATCGGACGTCTACTCGCCGGTCAGCGGCGAGGTGGTCGCGGTCAACGAAACGCTCAACGACAAGCCGGAAACCATCAACGAGGATGCCTACGGCGACGGCTGGATCTTCGTGGTCAAGGCCGACAACCTCGACGAAATGGACAGCCTGCTCGATCCCGACGATTACGCCGAACTGATCGAGGACAGCGAGGACTGACCCGCATGATGCCGGCGCCGCGCGCACGCCCGCGTGGCGTCGCCCGCGGCATCGGAAGGCTCCGGAATGGGGGAAATCCGCGCTGGCGCGGGCGGTTCCGGCGCATGCCGATTTTCCGATCGTTCAGGCTGCCGGAACGCGTGTCGCGCGGCTCGCGCGGGCGCATCTCCCGAATTGCACATGACTGCTTCGCCACCGCGGCGGAGGCGCGACCGCGATGTGCGAAAGCAAGGCGCGGCGCGGGTTGCAGCGCAACGTCTCGATCGTGATGCAGGAATCGTTTGGACGTCCATCCGTCCGTACCGGAGCGCACGATCTGCACGGCACACGCCTCGTGCGGCACCTGCTGCGGCACCCGTGCTGCGCTCGCAAGAGCTTCATCCGGCGCAAAAAATTGATTGACACCGCGATTTCATGGGGCTAGCTTCTGCGCCCGACGACATGTGAAACAGGGAAACATGCCGACTGCCAGGTACATCAAGCCGTACGTCGAGCACGGTCGAAAGTCCGGAAGAGTGAGGAAGATCACCGTCTCGATTCCGCTGCATGTACTCCGGCTGCTTTCCGACGAACGCACACGTCGTCAGGTGTCGAACTTGCGGCACGCCACGAACAGCGATCTTCTGTGCGAGGCGTTCCTGCATGCGTTTACTGGGCAACCACTGCCAACTGATGAGGAGCTGAGACGAACCATGGCCATGAAGAAAGCCGCAAAGAAATCCGCCAAAAAGGCGGCCCGTAAATCCACCAAGAAGGCCAAGGCCCGCAAGTCGGCCAAGGCCAAGACCGCTACGGCGCGCAAGACCGCCAAGCGCAGGACGGCCCGCAAGGCGTCGACCAGAAAGCCGGCGCGCAAGCGTGCCACGAAGAAGCGTGCGCGTCGTCGCACTGCCAAGAAGGCCGTGATGGCCAAGACCTCGCGTGCCAGCAAGAGCAAGCGCGCGAAGAAGTAAGTTGCACGGGTTGCAATGCTGAACCGGAAACCATAACGACAAGCCTGCTCTCCCTGCGACGCCCAGCGCGGGGAGATCGCGGGCAAGCGTTTCAGGCATTGGCCCCGGCTCCGCCGGGGCTTTGCCTTTTCAGGGTCCGGAGGAAAGACCTTGCGCCAGGGATGTGAACCGCGTCACGCTTGTCGCGGCGACGCATTCCGGTGTGGCGCCGGACGGATGGAACGCTTCATGCATGGCGGAGGGGGTTACATGGCTCCGCACATCTTTGGGGTGAGCACATCATGATGACCTCCGTATCGATCCGTGCTGCTCGGATACGTTCCCTCCTGCGCGTTCCGCTGTGCGGGGCGCTGATCGCCGCGGCTGCAGCGATCGTGCTTGCCGGCTGCGGCCAGAACCAGAACGCGCCGCCGAAACAGGCGCCTGCCTCCGCACCCGCCGCGAAACCGCCGGTTGCCTCGGCACCGGCGGCCAGCGCACCGCCCGCCTCGGCAGCGCCGGCGCCGGCCTCGACCGCCGCGCAGGCCCAGGCAGCGCAGGCCAGACTGCAGTCTATGAGCGTGGACCAGTTGCTGGCCGCGGCCCGCGACGCGGTGAACCAGCAGCGGCTGGTCGCGCCCGCCTCGGACAACGCCTTCGAATACTACGAGGCTGCCCTGCAGAAGGATCCCAACAACCAGGTGGCCAGGGACGCGCTGCGCGAAACCTTCCCGTTCGGCGCCACCCAGGTCGAACGCACCATCTCGCAGAACAATTTCGACGAGGCCGACCGCGAGATCGGCCTGCTGGCCAAGGCCGATCCCACCAATTACACGTTGACCATCCTGCGCTCCAAGCTGGACGCGCAGCGCAAGCTGCAGCAGCGTCAGCAACAGCAGCAGGCGCAGAAGGAGGCCGAGCTTGCCGCCAAACAGGCTGCCGCCGCCAAGGCGGCGGCAGAGCAGGCTGCGGCGGCCAGGGCCGAAGCCGAACGTGCCGCTGCCGCGAAGGCCGCGCCGCCTCCCCCGCCGGTCGTGCGGACGCCCAAGCCCGCGCCGCCTCCGCCGTCCGCCGGTGAAACACGCGTGGCCGAGGTGATCCAGGCCGCCGCACCCAGTTATCCGATCGAGGCAGCGCGCAACCAGACCTCGGGCTACGCCGTGGTCGAGTTCACCGTCGAGCCGGATGGCTCGGTGAGCGATGCACACATCGTGGACTCCTCGCCGCGCCGGGTGTTCGACAACGCCGCGATCCAGGCGGTCAAGCGCTCGAGGTTCAAGCCGGCGCTGAAGGACGGCAAGCCCGTCTCCAGCGTCCTGCGCCGCCGGATCGATTTCAGGTTCGGGGGGTGAGTCGCAGCGTTTACGCGATGCGTTGAATCGCATCGCGTGCTGCGACGAACGCCCGAAGCAGGATGCTGAGGGCCGGAGTTGCTTGGCGAGATCAGGATGATCGAGCCTGGCAACAGGGTCCATTTTTCGAAGGATGGGATGGCCGCCCGGGCGCCAAGCTCCAGGGATGGCTGCTTGCTTGAACTTTTTCAGCAGCGTTTACGCGATGCGTTGACTGCGCGCGCCGGGAACGCGCGCGAACGGCGGAGCCGGCCTGCAAGGCGAGCGCCAAGGAAGGCGCGAGTCATCGCATCGCGTGCTGCGACGAACGCCCGAAGCAGGATGCGGAGGGCCGGAGTTGCTTGGCGAGATCAGGATGATCGAGCCTGGCAACCGGGTCCATTTTTCGAAGAATGGGATGGCCGCCCGGGCGCCAAGTACCGGTGATGGTTGCTTGCGCCTGGATGCTTCACCGCGCCGGCTGCCTGCAGGGTAGCTACAGTCCTTAGGCCAACCACGCCGTGGTCGCACGGCGAATCACGACCGGGCCGGCGTCACGCGCCACGAAAGGCTTGCGGCAAGCATCGACACGGCGCTGCACGGTTCGCGGCATGCGAAACAGCACGCGCCGCACCGGCTCGGGCGCCGGAAGCAAGCCAGACCTCAACGCGAGCGCCGGTGATGCCGCGTGCGCGCCTTCCGCACGGGGTGCGCGGGTGCATCCAGTTGCGCCCAGTCCTCGTGGGGCAGACCCAGCAGCTTGTCGAACAGCATCGGCATCAGGCCGCCCGGCGCGACGCACTCGCAGTTCCACATCACCACGGCGCCGGCGTGGTATTCCGGGAAGAAGCCGATCATCGCCCGATAACCCTGCACCGCGCCGGCATGGAAGATCAGGGTATGGCCGGCGTAGTCGTATACGCGCCAGCCCAGCGCGTACTGCGCCTTCAGCACGCGGGCCCGCCGCCAGTTCGAGAACATCCGTTCGCTGGGCGTGTCCACCACCGGCGAGTGCAGGACCTCCAGCAGCGAGGGCGGCAGCACCATCGGACGGCCGCCCATCTGCGCGATCAGCCAGGTCTCCATGTCGCGCAGGCTGGCGTTGACGCCGGCCGCGGGAGGCACATAGAAGTTGTCGTTGGGTTCGAACGGGATCCAGCGGCTGCCCCGGTGGTAGTGGGGCCGCGCCCAGCTGCGGCTGGATTCCAGCGCATCGCGGCCATAGGTCGCGGTGGTCATGTCCAGCGGCAGGAACAGGTACTTGTCCACCAGGTGCTCGAAGAAGTCGCCGGTCTTGGCGTGGATCACGTCGCCGATCAGCGAGAACGCGACGTTCTGGTAGCCGTAGCAGTTGCCGGGATCGCAGGTGAGCCTGACCGTGTCCAGGCGGCGCACCAGTTCCTGGTAGGGCACGCCGTCCGAAAGCATGTTGTCGTAGGCGTTGGGCGGCAGGCCGACGCTCTGGCTCAGGATGTCACGCACGGTGGCCTGCTGCGAGGCATGCGCATCCTGCAGCTTGAAGAACGGCAGCACGTCGATCAGGCGGGTGTCCCAGGTCAGGTAGCCCTGTCGCACCAGCAGGCCGGTCAGCGCCGTCGCGAACGCCTTGGACAGCGAGGCCAGCCGGAACACGGTGTACGGCTGGACCTTCTCGCCGGTGGCAGCGTCGGCGTAACCGATGGTGCGTTCGTAACGCACCCTGTCGTTCACCACCACCGCGGTGGCGAGGCCGGCGACCTTGTCGGAGGCCGCGAGCTTGTCCAGCCAGTGGTCGTAATCGGTGATGGCGGCATCCACGCGCCCGGCCGGCAACGCGGCGCGGTCGATGCCGGTGTGCACCACCCTGGGTTCGGGGGGAGGCGGATTGCCGTGCGTCTGCGCGCGCGGTGCGGCAGCTGCAAAACAGGAAATCAGCGCACAGGCGAATGCTGTGCAAACGGCCAATCGGTGCATGCTATGCTCAAATGAGCGGGCGCGCGCGGTCCCGCGGTCTGCGTCTGGGAGAGGGCTATGGGCGTGATCATACTTCTGATCGTCATCGCGATCATTGTGATTTACCTGGTCGCGATCTACAACGGACTGGTCACCTCGCGCAATGCGTACAAGAACGCCTTCGCGCAGATCGATGTCCAGCTCACCCGCCGTCACGACCTGATCCCGAACCTGGTCGAGACCGCGAAGGGTTATCTCGCCCACGAGCGCGAAACCCTGGAAGCCGTCACGCAGGCGCGCGCCGCCGCGGTCAACGGCCTTGCCGCCGCCAAGGCGCGGCCCGGCGATCCCGAGGCGATGAAACAGCTGGCCGGCAGCGAGAATGCCCTGACCCAGGCACTGGGCCGGCTGTTCGCGGTCAGCGAGGCCTATCCCGACCTCAAGGCCAGCCAGAACATGATGCAGTTGTCCGAGGAGCTGACCTCGACCGAAAACCGCGTCGCCTTCGCGCGGCAGGCCTACAACGACGCGGTGATGAACTACAACAACAAGTGCCAGGTGTTCCCGTCCTCGCTGATCGCCGGGCCGTTCGGCTTCACCGCCGCGGAGCCGCTGGCGATCGACGATCCCGCCAAGCGCGAGGCGCCGAAGGTTTCCTTCACCTGATCCCGCTGGTACGCGCCGATGGATTTCTTCGCCCAGCAGGCGCGGGTCCGGCGTTCGAGCCGCACCCTGGTGCTGCTGTTCGCGCTGGCGGTGCTGGCGATCGTGGTCGCGGTCGATCTGGTCTGCGCGTTCGTGCTGGGCGTGGGCCTGCGCGCGGCACCGTTGCTGGCGATCGCGCTCGCGGTGGTCATCGTGATCGCGCTGTGTTCGGCCTACCGCATCGCCAGCCTCGCCGGGGGCGGCGCCGCGGTGGCGCGCAGCATGAACGCGAGCGAGGTGCCGGCCGATACCGCCAACCCGCAATGGAAGCGCCTGCGCAACGTGATCGAGGAAGTCGCGATCGCGTCGGGCGTGCCGGTGCCGGAAATCTACGTGATGCAGGACGAGCCCGGCATCAACGCGTTCGCGGCCGGCTACACGCCCACCGACGCCGCGGTGTGCGTGACCCAAGGCTGCCTGGACAAGCTCAACCGCGACGAATTGCAGGGCGTGATCGCCCACGAGTTCAGCCACGTGCTGAATGGCGACATGCGGCTGAACATCCGGCTGATCGGGCTGTTGTTCGGGATCATGGCGATCGGCGTGATCGGGCGGTTCCTGCTCTACAGCGGCAGCGGCCGCAGCAGCCGGCGCGACGGCGGCAACGTCGCGCTGGCCGGCCTCGCGCTGTTCATCGTCGGATCGATCGGCCTGTTTTTCGGCAAGCTGATCCAGGCCGCGGTGGCGCGCTCGCGCGAATCGCTGGCCGACGCGTCGGCGGTGCAGTTCACCCGCCAGACCTCAGGCATCGCCGGCGCGCTCAAGAAGATCGCCGCGTTCGCCGAAGGCTCGGCGTTGCAGGCATCCGGACGTGACGAGGTGCGGCACATGCTGTTCGGCGACGCCGAGCGCGGCTCGCTGTTCGCGACCCATCCGCCGATCCTGGAGCGCATCAGGGCGCTGGAACCCGGGTTCGACCCCAGCGAGCTGGACGCGATCGTGAAGCAGTGGCTTGCCTCGGGCGGCAGGCCCGAGTCGATCGAGCTGCACGCCGAACCGCACGACTGGGAAAAGGCCGTGCACGATTTCGCGGTGGCCGACGGCGATGTCGGCGAGCCGCTGCCGGGCTTTCCGCCGTCGTCGCAGGCCGCGCAGGCAGCGCCGGCAGCGTCCGGCGCCGTTCCTCCTCGGGCAGCAGCGCTGGCAATCACCGCCGCCGGGGTCGCGGCGCAGGTGGCCTCGCCCGGCACCGACGACTACCGTGCCGCCGCGCAACTGCGCGCGCGCGTTCCCGATGCGCTGGCCGCGGCCGCGCGCGATCCACGTGGCGCGCTGGCGGTGATTTTCGCGCTGGCGGTTTCCGAACATCCGGATCTGCAGACGCAGCAGCTGGAAACGGTCGCGCAGGCGTTCGATGCTTCGATGGCCGATGCCGTGCGCAACCTGCTCGCGGACGTGGCGGCGCTGCATCCGATGCTGCGGCTGCCGCTGGCGCAACTGGCGTTTCCGGCATTGAAGCGCCGTCCACGCCCCGAACTCGACCGTTTCACGGCTGCGCTGGACAAGCTGATCCACGCCGACGGACGCGTCGATCTGGACGAATACTGCCTGGCCAAGCTGGTGCAGGTGCAGGTGATCGCGGCGCTGGATCCGTCCGCGCATTTCAAGCCGGGCAATCTGCGCCTGACCGAGGCACAGGCTTCCCTGCGCGACCTGTGCGCGCTGATGGCGCATTTCGGCAACGACGACGCCGACACCGCGCGCCGCGCGTTCCAGGCGGCGATGCAGGAGGCGCTGCCGGGCGCGGGCGTGATGTACGCGATCCCCGAAGACTGGCAGGGCGCATTGGACGCGGCGCTGGCGGAACTTGCGCGGCTCTCGCCCGAGGGCAAGCAGCTCACCGTGCGCGCGCTGACCCGCGCGATCGCCGCCGACGGGGTCGTGAACGTGGCCGAATCGGAGTTGCTGCGCGTGGTGTGTGCGGTGCTGGGTTGTCCCCTGCCGCCCATCCTTGGCGATCATCCATGATCGCTGGCTTGTCACTGCGATCGTCCATGAACGCTGCCCGCAGCCAGGATTTCGTGACGCCGTGCGATTTGCCTTGCTCTTGCCGAGCGAAGTGGACATCCCTGTCCGCATTTGTCGAAAGATGCGATCGTCCATGATCGCTGCCAGCAGCCACGATTTCGTGACCTTGTGCGTTTTACGTTGCTCTTGCCAAGCGAAGCGGACATCCCTGTCCGCATTTGTCGAAAAGATGCGATCGTCCATGATCGCTGCCAGCAGCCAGGATTTCGTGACGCCGTACGATTTGCCTTGCTCTTGCCGAGCGAAGCGGACATCCCTGTCCGCATTTTTCGAAGAGCTCTCACCCATTCTTCATCGAGCGTGACGGGATGACGCCGCGGATTGCCGTGCGCTACGGCGAGGGACGCACGCTGTTGCCCGCCGCGCTGGCGTTTTTCTGCCTGCTGGCGGCGTATTACGTGATCCGGCCGGTGCGTGATCAACTGGCCGGTGCCACGGGTTCGGTGGCGTTGCCGCTGTTCTATGGCGGCACCTTCATCGCCACGCTGGCGATCACGCCGGTGTTCGGCTGGCTCACCGCGCGGCTGCCGAGGCGCGCGTTGCTGGGCTGGAGCTACGGGTTCTTCATCGTGTGCCTGATCGCGTTCGTGCCGCTGTTCGCGCAGCAGACGCGGATCGGCGCGCGCACGCTGGGGATCGGGTTCTACGTCTGGGTCAGCGTCTTCAACCTGTTCGTGGTGTCGCTGTTCTGGAGCCTGATGGCGGACCTGTTCGACAACCTGCAGGCAAGGCGGCTGTTCCCGCTGATCGCGCTGGGCGGGGCGCTGGGCGCGCTGGCCGGGCCGGCGCTCACGTCGTTGCTGGCGGTGCGGATCGGCGTGCCGCCGTTGCTGGGGGTGTCGGCGCTGCTGCTGCTGGTCGCGCTGGGCCTGATGCTGCACCTGTCGGCATCGCGATCGAGGGAGCGGCCCGGCGACGAGGCGGCGGTCGGCGGCTCGCTGCTGGCCGGCCTGCGCGCTGCGTTCGCCGAGCCGTTCGTGCGCCGGATGGCGCTGCTGATGCTGTTCTCGGACGGCGTGGGCACGCTGGCCTACGCGCTGGTGGCCGATTACGCCAGGGCGCACTACAGCGATGCCGCGCTGCGCACCGCGTTCTACGGCCACATGGATTTCGTGATCAACCTGCTGCAGATGCTGCTGCAGGTCGGCGTGACGCGCTGGCTGCTGGTGCGGTTCGGGATCGTTTCCGGCCTGGTGTTGCCGGCCGCGGTGAACGTCCTGATGCTGCTGGCGGTGGCGCTGTTCGGCGCCGCCCATTTCGGCGTGGGCGGCTTCACCGTCGCGCTGATCCCGCTGATGCTGATCGTCACGCGCAGCTTCGCCTACGGCGTGATCAAGCCGGCGTCCGACGCGCTGTACACCCGCACCGCGCGCGAGATCCGCTACAAGGGCAAGAACTTCGTCGAGACCGCGGTGTGGCGGTTCGGCGATCTCGCCGTCACCAGCGCGCTGAACGGTTTGCGCGAACTGGGCGCCACGCTCGGCGTGATCGGATTCGCGTCAGCCGCTGCGGCCGCGCTGGCGGGCTGGTTCGGCTGGCGCGCGGTGGTCGCGAGCCGCGAAACGGCCCGGCGATCGACCGGCCCGTCCGCGGATGAACGCGGATCCACGGCGCGGCCCGGATGAAACGCAGCGGCATCCGGGAGGATCCGCCGGGATTCCGGTGCGGCGCGCCCGCATCCGGGTCCCGTTGCTTCGCTGCTGCAGCGGTTCAACCGGCGATGTAGCGCTGCAGGTGATCGATCTCCTGCGCCTGATCGTCGATCACCGCCTTGACCAGATCGCCGATCGAGACCACGCCGACCACCCGCCCGTTCTCGACCACCGGCAGGTGCCGCACCCGCGCGTCGGTGCACAGGCGCATGCACTCATCGACGGTCGAGGACAGTTGCACGCTCATCGGCGCGGGCGTCATGATTTCCGAAACCGGCGTCTCGCGCGACGAGCGGCCCTTCAGGATCACCTTGCGGGCGTAATCGCGCTCGGTGACGATGCCCGCCAGGGTGTCGCCGCGCATCACCAGCAGCGCGCCGATGCCGTGCTCGGCCATGCGGCGGATCGCCTCCAGCACCGGCGCCTCCGGCGCGATCGTGAACACCTGGTTGCCTTTGGCCTCCAGCAGATGTCGGACTTGCCTCATGGTTGTTTCCCCTCGCGAGTGGGGCAGGTTTCGAGATTCTAATCCTCCACGCCGCGGTCAGCGCCGCCGGCGGCGCTCTTCCACGCGCGGGCGCGGCGGATGCGGGTCGAGCACGTAGGCAACGCCGCCCAATTGCCGCATCTGCTGCTCGATCCACGCCGCACGCCGCAGCACGTAAGGCGACGGCCGGTCGGCGTGCCAGCCGCGCGGATCGGGCAGCACCGCGGCCAGCAGCGCGGCCTGGTGCGCGCTCAGGCGCGAGGCCGGTTCTTGGAAATACGCCTGCGAAGCCGCCTCCACGCCGTAGATGCCGTCGCCCAGTTCGGCGATGTTGGCGTACACCTCGAGCACGCGGCGCTTGGGCCAGGTCAGGTCGATCAGCACAGTGAAATACGCTTCAAGGCCCTTGCGCACGAAGCTGCGGCCGCCCCACAGGAAAAGATTCCGCGCCACCTGCTGGGTGATGGTGCTGGCGCCGCGCAGGTGTCCGCCTGCTTCCGCCGCGTCGATCGCGGAACGGATCGAGGCAACGTCGAAACCGTGATTGAAGGGGAAGGTCTGGTCCTCGCCGGCCACCATGGCCAGCGGTGCGACCGGTGCTATCCGGCTCCACGGCACCCATCGATAGCGCAAGCGGAAATCCCGCTCGCCGTGCAGCAGCGCCCCGATCCGGCGCTCGATCATGTAGGCACTGGTCAGCGGCGGCACGAAACGCAGCGCCAGCACCGCGAACCAGGTGATCGCGAGGAACGCGAGCAGCAGGCGCAGCGCGGCGCGGGCAATCCGGCGGCCCGGTGACCGCCGTGGCTGCCGTCCGCCCGCTGCCGCCGGACCCGCCGCCGTCATTCGCCGGAATGGAGGGGGTCGGCGCCCGGCCACGCCCGCGCGGGCTTGGCGTGGGCAAACAGGAAGCCCTGTCCGAATTCGCAGCCAAGCCGCAGCAGGGCGTCGCGCTGCGCCTCCGTCTCGATGCCTTCGGCGATCGCCTGCATCGACAGCGTGTCGGCCATCGCCAGGATCGCGCGCACCACGGCCTCGCTGCCGCCCTCGTCGCTGTCGGTGAGGTTGGCGACGAACGACTGGTCGATCTTCAGCGATTGCAGCGGGTACTGGTGCAGGTAACTCAGCGAGGAATACCCGGTGCCGAAATCGTCCAGCGCGATGCCGATGCCGGCATCGCGGAAGGTGCGCAGGATGCGCTTGACGTCCAGCGGGTTCTCGAGCAGCGCGCGTTCGGTGACCTCGATCCGCAGGCGACTGGCGGCGACGCCGTTCTGCGCCAGCAGCGACAGGATCCGGCGGTCGAGATCGGGATTGCGGAAGTGCCGTCCGGACAGGTTGATGCTGACGAAGCTGCCCTCGCGCGTCAGCACGCCGGCGTCCCGGCACACCCGTTCGAACACCTGCCAGTCGATCGCCTCGGCGGTACCGCTTTCCTCGGCCACGGTCAGGAACTCGTTGGGCATCAGCAGGCCGCGCTTGGGGTGACGCCAGCGCATCAGCGCCTCGTAACCCACGACCTGGCCTTCGCGCAGCCGCACGATCGGCTGGTAATGCGGCTCGAACTCGCCGCGGGTCAGGCCGCGGCGCAGATCGTTCTCCACTTCCAGCAGGGCGACCGCCTGCTGGCGCAGGCCCTCGTCGAACAGTGCGTAACGGTGGCGGCCGTCGGCCTTGGCCCGATACATCGCCGAATCGGCGTCGCGCAGCAATTCCTCGGGATGCAGGTAATGCGGCGCCGCCAGCGCGATGCCGATGGAAGTCGAGGTGAACAGTTCCTTGGCGGCCAGCCGGAACGGCGCGTTCAGTTCGTTGATGATGCGCTGGGCCACCGCGCAGGCGGTCTCGGCGTCGCCCACGTCTTCCAGCAGCACGCCGAATTCGTCGCCGCCCAGCCGCGCCACCACGTCCTGTGATTTCAGGCAGGCGCGCACCCGGCCGCCGGCCTGGAACAGCAGGTCGTCGCCGATCAGATGGCCCACCGAGTCGTTGATGACCTTGAAGCGGTCGAGATCCAGGAACAGCACCGCGAACAGCCGCGACGGATCGGCGTGGTAATGCTCCAGCGCGCGCTCCAGGCGCTGCATCAGCAGGGTGCGGTTGGGCAGGCCGGTCAGCGAATCGTGCAGGGTCTCGTATTTCAGTCGCGCCTCGATGCGCTCGCGCTCGGCGATCTGCTCGCGCAGGTCGCGGTTGGCCAGCGCCAGCGCGCGGGTGCGTTCGCCGACCCGGCGCTCCAGCCCGGCGTAGGCCTGTTTCAGCGATTCGGTCGCGCGCACGCGCTCCAGTGCATTGGCGATGTGGTACGACACGAAGGTCAGGATTTCCTGGTCACGCAGGGTGTAGCGGTGCTCGGGCGAATAGCTCTGCACCGCCAGCGCGCCGACGGTGCGTTCGGCACACACCAGCGGCACGCCCAGCCAGCAAACCGAATCGGTGCCGAACTGCCCGACTTCGCCACTGGCGCGCAGCCGTTCGATCTCCGGCGCGTTGGCCAGCAGTGCGGTGCCGTGGCGGAGGACGTATTCGGTCAGGCCGTTGGCCAGCTTGCGCGGCCGGCGTTCCGTATCACGCTCGTCCACCGAGTAGGGGAAGGTCAGTTCGCTGCCGTTGTCGGCCAGCAGCGCGATGTAGAAGTTGCGCGCGTACAGCAGGCCGCCTACCACCCGGTGCACCGCGGCGTAGAACGCGTCGATGCTGTCGGTGGTGTTGGCCAGCTCTGCGATCCGGAACAGCGCCGCCTGCAGGCGTTCGCCACGCTGGCGTTCCAGCACCTGCTGCTGCAGCACCCGGTTGGCCTCGCGCAGCGCCTCGGTGCGTTCGGCCACGCGCTGTTCCAGCTCGGCGTGCGCGAAACGCCGTTCCAGCGCGGTCTGGATGTGCTGGGCCACGTACATCAGCAGCGACTTGTCGTGCTCGCCGTAATGATGGGCCTCGTCGTAGCTCTGCACCACCACGCAACCGGCAACCTCTTCGCCGTGCAGCAGCGGCACGCCCAGCCAGTCCACGCAATCCGGACCGGTGCTGTGGAAGGGGCCGTCCACCTGCCGGCCGATGGCTTCCAGCGAGCCCATCAGCGGCTTGCCGTTGCGCAGCAGGTACCAGGTCGGGCCGTGGCGGATCTCCTCCATCGGCATCGGCGTGCGCGGGTCCGGCGCATCTGCGTCGGCCACGTCGGCGTAGTACGAGAAGCGCACGCTGTCGTGCTGCGCGTCGTACAGCGCAATGAAGAAGTTTTCTGCGTACATCAGCGTGCCGACGATGCCGTGCAGGGCACGGAACATCTCGGTGATGTCCTGATCGGAACTGGCCAGGTCGGCGATCGCATACAGCGCGCGCTGCAGGCGCTCGGCGCTCTCCAGCCGTTCGACCGACGCCGCCAGCGTGGCATGCCGGGTCAGCGCCGCCGCCCGTGCCGCGATCATGTCCGTGACGGCTTTGAACAGTTGGCGGTCCTGGCCGCCATCGGGCGGCGGGGTGATCGCCAGCACCGTGCCGGGCTGGATCGGGATGCGCACCGCATCTCCGGGTGGGCTGCTCGCCGCGTCCCCGGTTTCCAGTCCGCTGCGGGCGTCCGGCAGCAGGGTCGAGACCAGCGATCGGGCCGCGGCCGTCACCGCCTCGGGGTCATCGGTTGTCCACAGCCTGCAGCACGCCTGCAACAGGGCGGTCTCTGTCAGCGGCTGCAGGCTGACGGCGGTGGCCAGATGGTGAACATCGCCGGCCATGTACGGTCCAATCCCCTGTAACGGAGGCCAAGTGTAACCCCTTCAGCCCCGTGCAGTTTGTGTGCCGGCCTGCGTTCGGGGGAGGGACGGCCGGCAGATTGTTAGCAAAATGTAATTTCCTGTCGTATAATCGGACCCAAAGACGGCGGGGCTGCCCCGTCCTGCCGTTGCGGGAGCGGCCAACAGGAGCGACAGACAGCGCGATGCGTCGAATGCTTGCCACAGCAGTGATTGCCGGCATGGGTCTGGCCCTGCCGCTGCTGGCTTTCGGCCAGGCGCCGGTCGTGCCGCCCGGGTCGAAACCCAAGGCGGCCGAAACCACGCCGGTGTGGCAGGGTCCCGATCACACCTCGCTTTCGCTGATCACGGCAGGCAATGCCCCCGCTCCGACCGTGCCGGCTGGCGCCGCGACGTTTCCGTCCATGGATGCCCGTGCGCAATCGACGCGTGCGGGGTTGCGTCTGGATACCGCGCCCGGCATCTACGCGCACGCCGGTGTCGGAGCAATCCGCTGGACACCGGAAACCCCGGATTGCACTCCCGCGATGCGCGAGGCCGCGGCCTGCGCCAATGTGTTGCCGCAGGCCGGCGTGCAGAGGAGTGAAATCGGCGCCGGTTACGCGGGGCACGGCGTCAAGCTCGATCTCTCGGTGGGCCAGTCGCAAACCCAGTCCAGCGTTTCGCCCTTGGCCTCGCGTCTGGCCGGGGCGGCGGTGCTGCCCCGTGTGTTGCCCGGCGAAGCGGGTGCGGACATCGCCGCGCCCCTGTGGTTCGGCAACAGCACCTCCACCAGCATCAGCGCGCACGGCGAGGTGAGGGTCGCGCCGGGCACCAAACTGGATCTCGGCGCCAGCCGCGGCCGCGTGCACTTCCTGCCCGGTTCGGGTGTGGCGGACGGCGACGATCTGGACCAGACCACCCTGAGTCTGGGCATCGCGCACGGGCCCGTCAGCGGCGCCATCGTCGGGCACGTGCTGGAGCCGGCCCTGCCCGGCAGCCTGCCTTACGCGAACCAGCGCTGGAGCGGGATCGACCTCGGCATCAGCGTGCGTCTGCCGTGGCGCGGCGAACTGAACTTCGGTGCGCAGAACGTGTGGACCTCCGGCAAATCGCCGCTGCTGCTCGGCCCCGCCGACGCCCCGCAGGACCAGGGCCGCGTGCCGTACGTGCAGTACCACCAGGATCTGTAATCCCTCGCCGCGTCTGCCGTGCATGCCGGCGGCTACGCGTCCGCTTGCGTGCAAGCGAGCCCGCGTGCAGGCTTGAAGGGTGAACAGCCATTCCGCCGTCAACGTTTTCGACACGCTGCGCCACGCTTCCGCGTTGCTTAAGGCCGGCAGACACGCCCCCGCGCGTGAACTGCTGGGTGCCGTGCTGCGTGGGCAGCCGAATCTGGCCGAGGCGCACTGGCTGCTCGCCGGGTCGTTTTTCCAGACCGACGATCTCGTCAACGCACAGCGGGAACTGCAGGTCTGCATCCGGCTGCAACCCCGCAATCCCGAGCCGCACGTCCTCGCGGGTCGCATCTTCGTCGCAAGCGGACAACCCGAAGCGGCGGCGCGCGCATTCCGGCAGGCGCTGCAAATCGACGGCGATCACGCCTCCGCTGCTGCGGCGCTGGCGCGCGTGCTGCTGATGCAGGGCCGTGCCGAAGAAGCGCGCGCAGTCATCGAGCCGCTCATCGCGAAGCCCGTTGCGACATCCGAACTCAGGATGCTTTACGGCCACGCGCTGATGGTGCTCGGCAGGCCGGCGGAAGCCGAGGCTGCGTTCCGCAACCTGCTCGAAAGGGAGCCGGACAACGGCGAGGCGAGATGCAGGCTGGCGGCGATACTGGCCGACGACAACCGCTCCGTCGAGGCCGAAACCGAAGTGCGCACGGCGATTGCCCGCGCGGGCGTGAAGTCGCCCGATGCAGCCTTCGTGCTGGCCCGCGCTTTGATGGGGCAAGGCAGGTTCGAGGAGGCCGAAGCGGAATTCCGGCAGGTGGTGCGCGCGCGTCCCGATCACGTGACCGCACAGAGCAACCTGTCCGAACTGGTGTGGATGCGCACCGGCAACGTGGATGAGGCGAGTGCGGAAATCGATGCCGTGCTGCGCGCGCAGCCGCGATTTTCCGCGTTGCGAATCGCCAAGGCGCGGCTGCTGCTGAGCGCACGCCGTTCCGAGGATGCGCTGGCGGTGGTCGAAGCGGGGCTTTCCCTGGCTGCGCAGGATGCCGATCTGTTGAACGCCGCGGTCACGATCGCGCTGGATTTCGACGGCAAGCGTGCCCTGGAGTACGCGCAAAGGTCGGTGCGGCTTGCACCGGATGATCGCGTGGCCCAGGTGGGGTTCGGCAACGCTTCGCTGGCGGTGGGCCAGGCGCGACAGGCTCTCGATATTGCGGAAAGACTGCATCGTCTCGATCCGGCCGATGGTCAGGCCCTGGCGATGCAGGCCGATGCGCTGCGGATGCTGGGCGATCCCCGCTATCGCGAGTTGCTCGATTACCGGCACTTCGTCCGGGCCGAGCTGCTGGATGTTCCGGCGGGGTGGCCGGATCTGGATTCCTATCTGACCGATCTGGTGCGCGAGCTCGAGCGCCGGCACGTTTTGCAGGCTCACCCCATCGGGAATTCGCTGCGTCAGGGCAGCCAAGTGGAATTGGACCCGGATCGCTCGCCGGACGCGGCGATACGGGCCTTCCCCCGTGCGATCGACGGCCCGATTCGCCGCTACATGAGAGCCTTGGGTCCCGGAAGCGACCCCATGCGCCGGCGCAACACGGGACGTTACCGGATCAGCGGCATGTGGTCGGTGCGGCTCCGTCCACACGGGTTCCACGTCAACCACTACCATCCGCGGGGTTGGCTGTCGTCGGCGTGTTATCTGCATCTGCCCGCTGCAATCGAAAGCCGCGGCGGCGAAGGCTGGCTGAAGTTCGGCGAACCGGCGTTTCCGACCACGCCTGCCCTCGAGGCGGAGTACTTCCTCAAGCCCGAACCGGGGTTGCTGGCATTGTTCCCGGCTTACCTGTGGCACGGCACCGTGCCGTTCGCCGGCGCCCCGGAAGAAAACCGTCTCACGATCGCCTTCGACGTGCTGCCGGCTTGAAGTGCGGACGGCAGGACTGAATGGGCGCTGACCGCAGGCACTTGCCATTAACCGCAATTTCACGTATTCAGGGCCTTTCAACGAGACGACCGCCACGGCGAGGGCCTTGCGGGCGGTCTGCGCAAGAGGAGGGGTGACTTCGAATCCCCGCCGGCACGGCATGGTCCGCAAGCTCGCAACGAGCGCGCGGTGTCATCACACGTGAACCGCAGGGGATTCCCAAAGGGTTAGAAAGTTGTTAGCATCCGACCCCGCCGATGGGGTCAAAAGAGCCTTCGCTGCCGACTCAGGCGAGGGCTCTTTCCCAAAAACCGTGTCACATCTGACGTTTGGAGAGTGTAATGAGACTTGACCGCAGTGAGCTGTCCAAGGCCGTGCGCACGGCACTTTCGCTGGGTGCCGTCGCCGCCGTGGGAGCGGCGGGCAGCGCCTACGCGCAGAACGCCGCGCCGCAAGGGCAGAACAATCAATCCCCGCAGACCCTGCAGACCATCGTGGTCACGGGTTCGCACATCCGCCGCGTGGACCTGGAGACTTCCAACCCCGTCGTGGCGGTCACCTCGCAGCAGATCCAGGCCACCGGCAAGTTGACGCTGGGCGACGTGGTGCAGCAATTGCCGGTCATCACCGGCGGTGTCGAGAACCCGCGTGTCAACAACGGCGGTGGCTCGGGCCAGACCTTGGTCGGCCTGCGCGGTCTTGGTTCCAGCCGCACGCTGGTGCTGGTCGATGGCCAGCGCGTGATCAACAACGATCTGAACTCGATTCCTGCCGCGGCGGTGGAACGCATCGAGGTGCTCACCGACGGCGCTTCCGCCGTATACGGTTCCGATGCGATCGGCGGCGTCATCAACATCATCCTGAAGTCGAACTATCAGGGCGCCCAGTTCCAGGCCAATTACGGCATCTCGGACCACGATGACGGCGAGCGCAAGGGCGCCAGCTTCATGTTCGGCCAGAGTTCCGACAAGGGCAGCATCCTGGCCGGCGTGGACTACAACAAGTTCGATGCCGTGCTGCAGTCGCAGCGCAATTACTCCAAGAATGCCGTGAACCTGTCGGCGACGAATACCACCTCCAGTCATGCCGTACCCGGCTCGGGGGTGCACACGGTCATCGGGGGTTCCTCCTACGCTGCCCGTGATCGCATCTTCGTGGCTCCGGGCATGAACCCGCTCCCGCCGAACCTGGCGGGTTGCAGCAGCCTGTCGCTCAACCCGGATGCGGCTACGGCCGGTACCAGCCCGACTACGTATGCCGATTACCACTGCTTCGGCAAAATCCCGGGGCTGAACGACAAATACAACTACGCGGCGGTCAACCTGTTGATGACTCCGCAGGAGCGCACCAGCGGATTCTTCAAGGGCGTCTACCACCTCAGCGATAACGTGGACTTCTACGGCACGGTGTATCACGAGAAGACCGTGTCGGCTTCCCAGTTGGCTCCGGCGGTGTTCGGTACCGGCTTGTTTGCAACCGGGTTCAAGATTTCCAAGGACAACTACTACAACCCGTTTGGAGTGGATTTCACGACAAACGGCAATACGTATGCGGCACGTGCGTTCCCCGCCGGCCCCCGCTACTTTTCGGGTACGCTCACCACTGACCAGTTGATTGCCGGCTTGAGGGGCAATGTCAATCTGTTCAACCAGAACTGGAGCTGGGACGTGGGCTACAACTATGGCCACGTCTCGCAACTGCTCACCAACCGTGGTCTGCCGAATCAGAACATCCTGAACCTCGAAGCTGGCCCGTCGTTCAAGGATCCGACCACCGGACAGATTGTTTGTGGCACCTACGATCCCAAACAGCCGAATAACGGTGCGATTGCCAACTGCACGCCGTTCGATCCATTCAACCTGTACAGCCCCAGCGCCCAGGCTGCGATCAAGGCCGCCGCGAGTCCCGCGATGGTCAACGACTGGCAGATCGAGCGCACCATGCACGCCGACATCAGTGGCGGCCTGTTCGATCTGCCGGCCGGCACCGTGCAGTTGGCGGCGGGCGCGGCGTATCGCAAGGAATATACCGACAACACCGTCAGCGCCGATCTGCTGGTCAACCCGACTACGGGTACCTGCACGCTGGGCAGCCAGTGCTCATCGCACCTGCAGGGCGGATACAACGTCAAGGAAGTCTATGCCGAGGCGTTCATTCCGATCCTGAAGGATCTGCCCTTTGTGCACGCCCTGAATGTGACCTTGGGTGACCGTTACTCGAAGTACAGCACCTTCGGCAGCACCACCAACTGGAAGATCGCGGTGGAATACCGCCCGATCGAGGACCTGTTGCTGCGCGGCACCGTGGCACGGGTGTTCCGTGCGCCGACCATCGGCGACGTGTTCGCCTCTCCTGCCAGCAGTGCACCGTTGTTGACCAGCGATCCCTGCGATTTCTCCGGCACCGGAGCCAATCCGAACGCGGGCAATCCCGCTTGCAAGAACGTGCCGGCAACCGGCCCCTTCACGGACACCTTCGTGGCCAGCGGTCAGCAGATCAAGGCGCTGACTTCTGGTTCCGCGTTCGCCGGCTTCCCGCTGGGTCCGGAAAACGGCAAGTCGTTCGACTTCGGCGCGGTGTATTCGCCGCATTACATCCCTGGCCTGTCGGTCAGCGCGGACGTCTGGCGCATCTATCTGGACCATGTAATCACGCCGGTCGGTGCGCAAACCGTACTGAACCTGTGTTTTGCAGGCCAGACCATCTACTGCCCCTTGATCACGCGTAGTTCGAACCCCGGGACTCAGGGACAACCGCAGCTGTTCCTGCTGCCGACCGCCAACCTTGGCCGATTCGACGTCAAGGGTGTTGACATGTCGGCCAATTACAGGCTGCCGCAGTTCGCGTTCGGCCAGTTCAACATCGGCCTCAATGCGACGTACATGAAGCAAGCCAAGGTGCAGAGTGCGCCGGGGCAGCCGGGCAACTCGGTGTTGAACTACGTCGGCGTGATGGGTTCGACCGGTTCGTCGCTGCAGGCGTCCTGTCCGGGTGGTGCGCCAGGCGCGATCTGCTTCTTCCCGCGGATTCGCGCTCAGGGCACGTTGGGCTGGCAGTTGGGTCCGTGGGATGCGCAGTGGACCATGACCTACAGCAGCCACTTCCAGGTGGGCTCCTACGACGTCTCGCAGGGTGCGACGGCGGCAGCCGGGTTCACCCCGAAGGGTCCTGCTGGTCCGTACGTCTTGAAGTACGGCGGGTCCGTGTACAACAACGTCACCGTCGGTTACAACATCGCGCCGATCAACACCCGGATCGATGTGGGCATCGACAACGTGATGGACAAGCAGCCGCCGCTGCTGTACGCCAACAACTCGCAGAACGCCAACACCGATCCGAACGACTTCGACACGCTGGGCCGTTACTACTGGGCCCGTTTGACCGTGAACTTCTGATCGGACTGGTCAAGCTGCACCTCCCGGGCCGCACGAGCTATGCTCGTGCGGCCCTTTCTTTTCAACGCGAGACGATGACCGATACCGCAACCGACCCGATCGTTGCCGCCCTGCAAGTCAACGATGCGGCGGAAGCCGAACGACTGTGTCGCCTCCGCCTCCAGCAGCAGCCGGATGAACCCACCCTGCTGGTGTTGCTGGCCGTGAGCCTCTGGCGGCAAGGCAGGCGCGATGAGGCTCTGGCGATTTACGCCGGTCTCGCGCACGCGAATCCCGACAGCAGCGTGCACTGGGGCAACTACGCGACCGCGCTGCAGACGGCCGGCGATCTGGCGGCTGCCGAGGATGCCCTGAAGACGCTGCTGCGCCTGGTGCCCGACGACCCGGATCGGCTCGATGAATTGGGGGTCGTGCAATTGCGGCTCGGAAAACCCGTGGATGCGCGCGACACGTTGCTGCGCGCGTTCGGCAAGGCGCCGGATTCACCCAGGATCCGCATCCACGCCGCGCGTGCCTGTTCCGTGTGCCGCGATTCGCGCGCAGATCGTCTTCTCGAGCCCTGGCGGACCTGGTTGCCTCTCGAGGACGCCTTGCAGTTCGACCTGGCGGAACTGCTGACCCAGACCGGCGAAGCCGCGATTGCAGTGGGGTTGCTGGAGGAACTGCTGGCCCGCAATCCCTCCCATCGCGAGGCGCAACTGCTGTGCGCCAGCCTGTACGAGCGCGTCAACCGCCTGGACGACGCCGAAGCGCTCTTGCGGAAGATTTCGGATTCCGGCGCGGAATCCGACGAAGCCGTGCGCTGCGAGATCGCGCACCAGCGTGCGGAGCTGGCCGCGCGCAGGCGCCAGTACGCTTCCGCGCGCAGCATTCTGGAACAAGCCGGCCCGCGCAACGACAGGGACATCGCGCACTGGTTCGCGCTCGCCCGCGTCTGTGACAGGCTGGGCGATACCGCGGCCGCGATGCGGGCGCTGGACATGGCGCACGCGTTGCAGGTCCGGGAAATGAAGGCGGCGGTGCCGCATTTCTTCGAACCCGGTGCGGAAATCCTCGCCAATGCCGATGCACGGGTCAGCGCGGACGAATACCGCAAGTGGCCGGAGCTTCGGGCTCCCGACACCTCGCAGTCGCCGGTGTTCGTGGTCGGGTTCCCGCGTTCGGGCACCACCCTGCTGGAGCAGATGCTGGACGCGCATCCGCGCCTGCAGTCGATGGACGAACGGCCGTTCTTCAACATGCTGTCCACCCAGCTGGAAAACAGCACCGGGCTCGAGATTCCGCGCGACCTGGGAAGACTGGACCAGCGTGACTGCGACGAGCTGCGCAAGGGCTACCTGATTCTGGCGTGCGGCAAGGTGCCGCGCCGCTGGGATGCGCGGCTGGTGGACAAGAATCCGCTGAACATGCTGTGGCTGCCGATGATCCACCGGATGTTTCCCCATGCGAAATTCATCCTGGCGCTGCGCCATCCCTGCGACGTGATCCTGAGCTGCTACATGCAGAATTTCCGCGCGGCGGTGCTGGCGGTGGCCGGGCAGTCGCTGGAGCACCTGGCGCACGCGTATGTCGCGGCGATGCGGAACTGGCTGCACCACGTCGAGGTGTTCAAGCCGGACGTGTTCGTTTCGCGCTACGAGGATCTGGTGGCCGACACGCCTGGCCAGACGCGCAGGATCGCGTCGTTCCTCGGTCTGGACGATGCCGATGCGATGCTCAATTTCGCCGCCCGCGCGCGCGAGAAGGGCTACATCAAGACGCCCAGCTACACCCAGGTGATCGAGCCGATCAACACCACGGGGCTAGGGCGCTGGCAGCGTTACCGCGAGTACTTCGAACCGGTGCTGCCGATCCTTGCGCCGATGCTGGAGCATTGGGGCTACACGACGGAAGCCCCGGCCGCCGCGATGGAGCATTGAAGTGGCCGTCAACGACCGGATGTTTGAACCGCCGGCGCCCGATCTGGCGAGGATCAACGCGCGGCTTGCGGGGCTGCCGCCGCCGCTTCCCGAATGGATCCTTCGCGCCGGTCAGGCGCTGGCGACCGACAACCTGCAGGCAGCGCAAACATTGCTGGCGCATGCGTTGTCGCGGGCGCCCGGTCAGCCCGACGTGCTGCGCCTGTACGGCCTGCTGCTGGCGCGCATCGGCAATCTGCCCGCCGCGGCCGCGAATTTCGAAGCGGCCCTGCGCGCCGCGCCGGACGACGCGATGGGCTACTGGCAATACGCCCAGGTCTGCGAGGAAGCGGGCGACGTGGCCGCGGCATGGCGCTTGCGCGAACTGGCGGTGCAACGCCTGCCCGATTCGCCGATGGCGCTGGCCGACATGGGCGAACACCTCGCCCGCCACCAGCATCCGGATCGGGCGCTGCCGCTGCTGGAACGGGCGGTGCAACTCGCGCCGGATTACGCGCCCGCGCAGTTGAAGCTGGGCGACGCGCTGGTGTCGAGCGGACGGCCGGAGGAGGGCGCCGCCGCAATACGCAGGGCCCTCGCGGCGGAACCCGCGTTCGGCGCGGCCTGGCTCAGCCTCGCGGACATCAAGACGGTACCGATCACGGACGACGAGGCCGACCGGATGCGCGCGCTGCTGCGCGGCAGGGACATCGACGAGGGCGAGCGCACCGCGATCGAATTCGCATTGGCCAAGGTGTGCGAAGACCGCGGCCGGTACGCCGAGGCGTTCGAACTGCTGAAGGACGCCAACACACGGCGCCAGCGCGAAATCGGCCCGTGGGATGCCGAGCAGTTTCGGTACCGGGCGCAGCGCGCGGAAGAAGTGTTCGCCGCGCCGCACGCCGCCGCAGAAGATCCGCGTCTGGGTGAGGAAGTGATCTTCATCGTCGGGATGCCACGTTCGGGCACCACGCTGGTCGAACAGATCCTGGCCGCGCATCCGCAGGTGCAAGGTGCGGGTGAACTGGGCGAGCTGGCGCAGGTGCTGACCGAGGAATCCTCGCGCCTGCAGCGGCATTATCCCGACTGGGTGCCCGGCGCCGGCGCCGGAGACTGGCAGCGGCTGGGGCGACGCTATCTCGAGCTGACCGCCCGTTTCCGCAACGGACAGGCGCGTTTCACCGACAAGATGCCCAACAACTGGCATGCGCTGGGCGCGATCCGGGCGATGCTGCCGGGCGCGCGGATCGTGATCTGCCGGCGCGATCCCGTCGAGAATTGCTGGTCGTGTTTCAAGCAATTCTTCCCGCGTGGCTGGGAATTCACCTGCGACCTCGACCAGCTTGCCCTGTTCTGGAAGACGTTCGATCGCGCGGCGTCGTGGTGGGCATCGCGCGATCCCGGACACATACGCGAACAGGGCTACGAGGCGCTGACGGAAAACCCCGAGGCGCAAATCCGCGCCCTGCTCGGCTTCTGCGGACTGCCGTTCGATCCGGCTTGCCTCGCGTTCCATCAGGCGCGCCGCAACGTGCATACCCTGAGCGCCGCGCAGGTGCGCCAGCCGATGCGCAGGCATGCCGGCACGGCGGCGGCATACGGCGCCCTGCTCGATCCCCTGCGGATCGCATTGGGGATCGCGCCGGTCAATCCGCACGCCGATCGGGCCGTCCTGACTTGATCGCGGGCAGGCGGGTGCGTAGCCTGTTTGCCGAAGACGGGGGGAGACGCAGCGATGCCGCTGACACGCGCAGTCCTGGTCGAGGGCCGTCCCATCAAGGTTTACGATGACCTGGTCGCGCTGCCGCACGTCAGGCAACTGACCGATGCCTTTCTCCGGGCCAATTTCGTCCGTGACGAAGTGGCGCGGCCGGATACGGCCCAGTTCAGGCACTGGGCGTTGAACATCCCGCTGGAAACCGCGGCGCAACTGGTGGTCTATCAACCGACCCTGACCGCCGTGCGCGACTTTCCGGAGGGCGACACGTACCGCATCTACCGCTGTTACTGCAATCACGCGGCCTACGGCGACATGCTGTTCACCCATACCGACGCGCTACCCGGTCAGAAAGGTCTGACCGCGCTTTGGTACATAGCCCCGGAATGGAACGTGGAGTGGGGCGGCGAAACCCTGTTCTACAACTCCAGGCAGGACGCGGAGGCCGTGGTCACGCCGAAACCGGGCAGGCTGGTGGTGTTCGACGGTTCCATCCTGCACGTGGGACGCCCGCCCAACCGCATCTGCTACGCGCCGCGCTACACGCTGGCATTCAAGCTGGAACCCCCGTCCGCCTGAGCAGAATCCCCGATCCCTGAAACCTCTCTCTCCGGGAGCGGCGTTCGCGGTGATCCGTCAGCGCCGCGGTTCTTCGGGGATCTCCAGCAGTTCAGGCACGAGGCCGGCGTAGTTTCTCCAGCGCCCGACGGAGCGGGCATTCACCGGCTGCCGCGCCTGCCACAAGCTGGCGGTGCTGATGGTGCTGGCGGGCCTTGCACGCTCCCGCATCCCCTGCGCAGGCCAGGGCGGCAAGCCGATCCACGCAGCCAGGGATGCGATGACATCGTGCGGGGCCGCGACGACGTCCTCGTAGCGCACCGCGCGGATGGCGTCGGGATACCGTTCGCGCCAGTGCGCCATCAGTCTCCGTTCGTCGCGCATCACCGCCGCGATGTCGCCGAAGTCATAGGCGTAGCCCTGCACGTCTTCGAGGAAGCACTGCATCCACAACGACAGCGCGGTGTCGCGCGGACTGCGCCGGCAATGCACGATCCTTGCCCGGGGAAACATCGCCAGGATCAGATCCACATAGCGGAAGTTGAGCGGCTGCTTGTCGATGAACCATTGCGCGTCGGCCGCATCATCCTGGCGCGAGAGCGCGGCGTACTTCGCGGCGGCGCGTTCGAGCGCATCCCGGGCCGGTTCGCCGGCGAGGTCGGGCTGCTGCGCGAACCGCGCGATCCAGGGCAGTTCGCCCCGGTTGCAGACTTTCGGATGGCTGGCCAACAACTCGGCCAGCAGGGTGGTGCCCGAACGCGGCATCCCGACGATGAACAGCGGGACGAAATCATCGACCGGCTGCGGGCGCGGCGTGATCGGTCTGGCGGCCAGCCTTGCATCGACCGCGCGCCGCCACGCCTTGCGCGTCCATGGGGTCAGCCGGTGCGCGATCGCGTTGCCGTCCCGGAAATGCCGCGCCGCTTCCGGATAGTCGCCGAGGTCGTCGCGGGCCTTGCCCAGCGCGAAGTGCAATTCGGCCCGGGCCAGGTCGGAAAGCCCTTCGCGCCGCAGCCCGTCGCGGAACAACGCAAGATCGGGGTGTGCGTCGCTCCGGTAGCGCTGCGCGGACGACAGGCCGATCGGCACGTGCCACTCCCAGGCCCTTTCGTCATGCTGCAGGGCGAACAGGTAGCGCTCGCGTGCGCGGTCGAATTCGCCCAACTGGATTTCGAGCATGCCGGCATAGGCGTGCAGGCGTGCGTCGCCGGGATTCGAAACGATCGCCGCCTCGGCGATGGCAGCAGCGTCACGCTTGCGGCGGCAATCGTCGAGCAGCTCGATGGCCGCGATCGCGAGGTTGACGTCCCGATCATTCGGTCCGGTCGCGAAACAGTTGCGCAGGACGGTGGCGACCGCGGCCGTACGGCCCTGCTCCTTCAAGAGTCGCGCGAGCGAGAAGGCCGACGCGACGTCGCCGGGATGCTGCGCAAGCAGTTCGCGCAAAAGTGCCTCGGCATCGGCCGTGCGTCCGGTCTGCTGGAAAACGCCGGCTTGCACGCGGCGCAATTCCGCGGATCCGGGATGCTCGGCCAGCGCCTGCGTCACCGTCGCTTGCGCCGTGACCGGATCGCCGTGCAGGATCTGCGCCCTCGCCGTTGCCAGCCAGTCCTGCTCACTGCGAAGGGTGGCCAAGGCTCACGCCCCGAACGGCGGCAGGCCCAGCGCGCTCCGCAACGGATCGAGCAGGGCACCGTAACGATGCGCGTGCGGCGTGTCGGAACGCAACGGCTGCCGGACCTGCGTGGCGCTGGGGGAACTCACGTCGCGTTCGGTTTCATGGAAGCGCAGGCAGGCCTCCTCGAAGGGCAGCCCGCAGAAGTCCAGCAGCCGGCGGATGCCGTGTTCCGGCTCGGCCACCAGCGCCTCGTAGTCGTGCTGGTACACCTGCGAGGCGTGCAATCCGGCCCAGTATCGCGCGCCGCGGTCGAAGTCGCGCCAGTACGCGGCAAGGTCTTCGAAGGTGCGCGTGTATTCGTTGTAGGCCAGGTGCTGGCGGTAACAGGAGAAACAGGTTTCCAGCGCATCGCGCCGGCAGACCACGATGCGCGCGCCCGGCAGCATGGCCCGGATCGCGCCGATGTTGATCCAGTTGCCGGGCATCTTGTCGGTGAAGCGCGGACGGCGCCTGCGCCAGTGGGCGGTGCGCTCCAGGTAACGCTCCCCCAGCCGCTGCCAGTCGGCGGCCCGCATCTCGCCGACCCAGCGCGGGAACGGCTTGCCGCGGCGGCGCGATTCCTCGGCCAGGACCATCGACAGGTCGGGCAACTCGCCCGCGCCTTCCACCGACGAGTGCGACGCCAGGATCTGCTCGACCAGCGTGGTGCCGGAACGCGGCAGCCCCACGATGAATATCGCTTCGTTCCCCAAATGCCCTTCGGGCGCGGCGGGGGGCGGCGGCGTGAAGGCATCGAGGATGTCGGTGATGCCGGCGCTGAAAGCCGGAGCGTTCCAGCGCTGACGCAGACGCGCGAGCGTGTTGGCCCGCTTCAATTCGTCCAGCGATTCGCCGTAGCGGCCCTGTTCGTCCAGCGCCTTGGCCAGTGCGAAACCGGTGGCGATGCGGTCGTTGTCGCCGGCACGGCCGTCGCGCAGTGCCGAGCGCATCCGTTCGATGTCGTCGGGTGTCAATGCGCCGGTGCGCAGGTCGGCCAGCCCCCACCAGGCCATCCCGGTCCAGGGTCTTTCGGCGAGCACCCTGCGATATTCGGCCGCGGATTCCTCGTTGCGGCCGCTGACCCGCAGCATGTCGGCCAGCAGGGCACGGGCGTCTGCATGGTCGGGGGCCAGCTCCACGGCGTGTCCCAGCGCGGCGATGGCTTCCTCGTTGCGCACGCAGCGCATCAGTGTCACGCCGAGGTTGTACCAGGCCAGCGCCATGCCGGGCTGCAAATCGCAGGCGCGGCGCAAGGCATCGAGCGCGCCGTCGAAATCACCGCTGGCATCCAGCACCGAGCCCAGCGTGTTGCAGTAGAGCGGGTCCGTCGGACGCAGGGCCACCGCCCGCCGCATGGCCGTGATCGCACCCAGGTGGTCGCCGCGCTGGCTCAGGATGCCTGCGTGCAGCCGCAATACTTCGGGATGGTCCGGGTAAGCGGCGAGTACCGGCGAGAGAAATCTTGCGGCCTCGACGGCATGGCCGAGTTCCAGTTCCTGGGCTGCCGCCACGACCTGCCGGATGGCCGAGCTGTCCAGCCCGTACAGACGCGAGGTGGCGGGCAGTTCTCCGCCCGCAAGGGGAGGGCCGGAGGTTGTCTGCTGCGTTCGGGCTGGCATGGCGACCGGTCGTGGGGCTTGCGTTCGTGACGCAAGAGTATGACATGCCTCGGTATTCGACGCGGTCTCCGCGGGGCCCCGGCAGGTTGTTGAGAAAGTGCAGTCCTGCACTTTCTCAACGTCGCGAGTCCGGCACATGTCCGGACTCGCTCCCGACGGATCAAGCGCTTGTGCGCTTTATCCGCGGCGGGCCATCCGTGGCCCGCACCAGCAGGGTGTTTCTCAATACCCTGCTGGTGCCGTCTTCCGGCAGTGCACGGCAAGCCCGGGATGAAAACCCGGGTCGTGCTTAAGCGGCATTAAGCGAACGTATGTCCGTCTGCGTTAGGCTGTCGGCAGGGGTGGGAAAACTTTTCGACTGCGCACGCGATGAGTGTTGCGCGGCGTCTTTGCGTGACCACGAATTCCATGCGCCACAAGGCATCCCAGATATCCCTCGATCAGCTCGGCGCTTTCGTCGAACTGGCGCGTCAAGGCAGCATCAGAACGGCCGCACGGACGCTCTGCCTGTCCGAGGAAGGGCTGCGCAGCCGGTTGCTGGCCCTGGAGGAGCGGCTGGGAGTCAGCCTGTACGAGAAGGAAAGGGGCCGCCGCCACGGCGTGAAATTGACGCCCGCCGGACTGGCCTTTCTCGACAAGGCGACCAGACTGCTCGAGGAAGCCCGCGAGCTTGCGGGCAGCTTCAAGCCGGAACAGGCTTCTTCCACGATCAGGCTGCTGATCAGCGAAACCCTGCCGCCCGGCTTGTCGTGCATCCTGGCACGCGATTTCCATGCGCAGTACCCGGAGATCGCGATGAGCGTGGCCGCGTGCAGCCAGCGGCAGTTGATGTCCGGTCTCCAGACCGGTGCCGGTCCGGAGGTGGGAATCTGTGCGCCCGGGGAATTCCCCGAAGGATTGGTGTACCGCCCCTGGCTTTCACTGGATTGGTCGCTGCTGGCGCCGCGGGGCGGCAGGCTGGCACAACAGCCGCAAGTTGCCTTCGAAGAACTGGTGGCCGAACCCTTGATCGCTTTCGAAGCGGACACCACCGAGCAGCGGCACGTGCTGGAGGCATTCCGTCGGCGCAATCTCGTGCCGCGCATCGGCGTGACGGTCACTTCCTTCCAGATGGCGATCCGGATGGTCGAGACAGGAATGGGCGTCGCGCTGCTTCCGCTTCCGCCTGCCGGCGTGCACGTGTCCGACGAAGCGATCGCGCGGGTGCCGACCGGTGACGCGATCAGGCCGGTGCAGACCTACATCGTGACCAGGGCTGCTTCCCAAAATGCCGGCGCGGTGCATGCCTTTCTGGACTTCGTGTCGCGTCATCCCCTTTCGGTGTCAGCCGCCGCGGGCGCGGAAGCAAACCCGTCGGTCCACGCCGGCGGTTCATCGCATCCGGACTCGTCGGAACCGATTCCAAGGGGAATGCACGTTTGATATGCGACGTCATCTCTGCAACCAATCGAGCCTGTTTTGTGCGGCCTGCAAGCAATCGAGCAATTTCGGTCACAAAACACGCTGATCCTTGCAAACCCCCGAAAAGAAGGTTCTGCCATGCTCACGCTGCCCTCTCCAAACGGGCAGATGTGACACGGCACGCCATCGGGATCGGCCCCGGTGGCGTGCGTTTTTGTGGGCCTTCGCCTGAAATCCGATACAGGCGCATTCCTCAAGGCCCGGATCCGGAACGATCGATTTCACCAGCCTTTCCAACTTGGGAATGGCCAAGGGAACAGAACGGCAAAACCTAAATAAAAACACGATGACGTCAAATAAAACCTGTTAACACCTCGCACAAATTCCGTGAGAAAAGACGTCTGTGCCCTGAATTGAGCGCAGGTGCTGCCGATGTTGTGCGGTCACGGTGCAGGTATTTGCGATCGTGCGTTTCTCTGCCTTCCGGCACGTTCCGGGCGTCCCCGGCGAATCCGCCGGCGCGCGAATCAGTGCATCTTCTTTCGCCGGTCTTTCCGACACGGCTTTCACGGAAAGTGTCGTTGCGGTTTCGGCGCGCATGCTCGTCCGCGCGGACATCCCGCTTCGAAGCCTCCTAGGCGGGAGATGAAATCGCATGCTCGTGCATAGCCGGAACCTGAGACGCGGTGTCGTCCTGACCCAGCCGGTCCCGGACGACGGCGCGATCACCGCCGTTTACGGGGAAGGCGGCGGCTGCACGCTGAACGCGGGTGATGAAGTGGCGGCCTTGTGGATTCCGTTGCATGGCTTGTTGCAGGTCCATGCCTCGGGGTTGACCATGCCCGTGCGCGCGGACGAGATGCTGGTGACCGAATCCGGCTTGCACGCCAAGGCCGTGGGCCACGGCAATGCGCAGTGGGTGGCGCTGCTGGCCGGCCCGCAAACCTGGCGGCAGGTATTGGGCGAAATCGGCGGAACGCCCTGGCCGGATCCGCAATGGTTGCCGGAACGCCATCCGGCGAGCCGCGAACTGCGGCAGCGGGCCATCGCGCTGGCACGCTCGGCGACGGGCCATGAACTGGAGAGCGCGGCGGCCGCCGTGATCTACGAGGTGGCCGCGATGCAGGTGCCGCTGTATGCCGCGATCGCGCGCTGTCCGGGGCGGACCTTCGCGATGCGCCGGCAGGTGTTCCTGCGCCTGCAGCGGGTGCGCAATTTCATGAGCGCCTGTTGCGATCAGGAAGTGGACAACGACGCCCTCGCACGGATGGCCAGCTATTCCCCCTGCCATTTCCTGCGCACGTTCAACCACGTGTTCCAGGAAACGCCGCACGCCTACCTGGTGCGCCAGCGGCTGCAGCGTGCGCGCTGGCTGTTGTGCAGCAGCGATCTCGCGATCACCGAGGTGGCCCTTGCGAGCGGTTTCGAAAACCGCAGCGCCTTTTCGCGGCTGTTCCGGCGGCGGTTCGGCACGACTGCCCTGGATACGCGCAAACGGATGGGCCTGCATCGCGAGGGCGGCTATACGCCCGTCACGCGATCGCGCAATCAGGGCAACACCGACGCGAAATCCACGGCACGGTCCGCCGCACTCGCTCCATAAAAATATCGTTAACGCGTCCCCGCGTTGGCGACGAATCGTCTGCCCAATTCACAACTTCGGGAGAGTTGTATGTCCAAGAATCCGCTGCGAACAGCCATTGAGTGTGCCCTTTGCACTTCGGGCGTAGCCGCGTTGGGAGTGGTGGGAACTGCCTACGCGCAAAATGCAGCGCCCCAGAACAATCAGCAGCCGCAAACCCTGCAGACCATCGTGGTCACGGGTTCGCACATCCGCCGCGTGGACCTGGAAACCTCCAACCCGGTGGTGGCCGTGAGCGCGCAGCAGATCCAGCAAACCGGCAAGCTGACGCTGGGCGACGTGGTGCAGCAATTGCCGGTCATCACCGGCGGTATCGAGAACCCGCGCGTCAACAACGGCGGTGGCAGCGGCGCGACGCTGGTAGGCCTGCGCGGTTTGGGCGCCAGCCGCACGCTGGTGCTGGTCGATGGCCAGCGCGTGATCAACAACGACCTGAACTCGATTCCGGCCTCGGCGGTGGAACGCATCGAGGTGCTGACCGACGGCGCGTCGGCCGTGTATGGTTCCGATGCGATCGGCGGCGTCATCAACATCATCCTCAAGAGCAACTACCAGGGCGCGCAGTTCTCGGTGAACTACGGCATCTCCGATCACGACGACGGCGAGCGGAAGGGTGTGAACTTCATGTTCGGCCAGAGCTCGGACAAGGGCAGCATCCTGGTCGGGGTCGATTACAACAAGTTCGACGAGGTGCTGCAGTCCCAGCGTGCTTATTCCAAAATGCGCTGTCACTATCGACGACGAGTGGTATACCGACGGTATTCGTGGGTGGCTCTACGTTCGCAGCACGCGACTACATTCGTTTCCCTGGTTCAGGCTGCACTCTGTCGTTGAACCCAAGTGTCGCAGCGGCCGGCACCAGCCCCACCACGCGCAGTGATTACCACTGCTTCAGTACCGCGCTGGGAGACAAGTACAACTATGCGGCGGTCAACCTGCTGATGACGCCGCAGGAACGCACCAACGCGTTCTTCAAGGGCGTGTATCACCTCAGCGACAGCGTCGATTTCTACGCGACGGTGTATCACAACAAGACCAGCGCGGGCTTCCAGCTGGCGCCGGCCGTGTTCGGCACGCCAACCGGCGTGAGCATTTCCGCGCAGAGCTACTACAACCCCTTCGGGGTGGATTTTACCCCCAGCAATGGCAACGTGTATCGGTCACGTCTGTTTCCTGCAGGCGATCGTGCCGCACGCACCAACAGCACCACCGACCAGATTATTACGGGCTTCCGTGGCAACGTGAACATCTTTAACCAGAACTGGACGTGGGATGTGGGTTATAACTACGGCCACTTCTCATCTGTTACCACGACACTTGGACTTCCCAATCAGGCTGCGCTGATGGCCGGCCTTGGTCCGTCGTTCCTGAATTCGAGCGGCGTGGTCCAGTGCGGTACACCCGCCGCGCCGATCCCGCTCACGCAATGCGTGCCGTGGGATCCGTTCAACTTGTATTCGGCTTCGGCCCACGCGGCGTTGTCGTCAGCGGCGACGCCCGCCCTCACCAATACTTGGGACATCGAAAGGACCTATCATGCCGACATCAGCGGCGGCGTGTTCGACCTGCCTGCAGGTACCGTGCAGTTGGCGGCGGGTGTGGCCTATCGCAAGGAATACACCGACAACACGGTCAGTTCCGACCTGCTGATCAATCCGGCTACCGGCACCTGCACCTTGGGCAGCCAGTGCTCGGCACACGTGCAGGGCGGGTACAACGTCAAGGAGGCCTATGCCGAAGCGTTCATCCCGGTCCTGAAGGATCTGCCATTCGTGCACGCCCTGAATGTGACTTTGGGTGACCGTTACTCAAAGTACAGCACCTTCGGCAGCACCACCAACTGGAAGATCGCACTGGAATATCGCCCGATCGAGGATCTGATGCTGCGTGGCACGGTAGCCCGGGTGTTCCGTGCGCCGACTATCGGGGACGTGTTTGCGCCACCTGTAAGCAGTGCACCGCTGCTGACCAGTGATCCGTGCAATTTCAACGCACCGACGCCCACCACGCCCAACCCGAATGCCGGCAATCCGGCTTGCATGGGCGTGCCGGCAACAGGCACGTTCATCAACGACCAAGTTGCCGCTCACCAACAGATCAATGCCTTGACCTCCGGGTCGGCTTTTTACGGCTTCCCGCTGGGGCCGGAAAAGGGCAAATCGTTCGATTTCGGCGCGGTGTATTCGCCTCATTTCGTTCCGGGCCTGTCGGTGAGCGCCGATATATGGCGCGTGTACCTCAATGGCACCATTAGTGCCGTCGGCGCGCAGACCGAATTGAACCTCTGCTTTGCCGGCGTGACCATATATTGCCCACTGATCCATCGCTTCGTGGGTGGTGCTTCGCCCGGCCAGATTCGACAGATCGTGCAGGTTACGGCCAATCTGGGCCGGATCGACGTCAAGGGTGTAGATCTGTCCAGTCAGTATCGGCTGCCGCAGTTCTCGTTCGGTCAGTTCAATGTCGGTCTGAACGCGACCTACATGAAGCGCTACACCATCCAGACGGCGCCGGGTCAAGCGGGTAACGAGGTACTCAATGCCGTGGGCATGATGGGTTCCACGGGTTCTCCGCTGCAGGCCTCCTGCCCGTTCTCGGCGGGTGCGATCTGCTTCTTCCCGCGGATTCGTGCGCAGGGCACCCTGGGCTGGGAGCTTGGTCCATGGAGTGCCCAGTGGACGATGACCTACACTAGCAAGTTCAAGGTTGGATCGGCCGATCCGTCACAAGGTGCCACGGCAATTCCTGCCATCCCAGGTTACGTGCTGCATTACGGTTCGTGGGTGTACAACAACGTGACGGTCGGCTACAACATCGAACCGATCAACACCAGGATCGACGTGGGCATCGACAACGTGATGGACAAGCAGCCGCCGCTGCTGTACGCCAACAACTCGCAGAACGCCAACACCGACCCGAACGACTTCGACACGCTGGGCCGCTACTACTGGGCCCGCCTGACCGTGAAGTTCTGATCGGACTGGTCAAGCTGCACCTTCCGGGCCGCACGAGCATCCTCGTGCGGCCCGTTTGTTTTTGCATACAGGCCTCGGAATGGCCCACCGCCGCGGTGATGAGGCAGTCCGGCTGCCGGCGATGCTTGATGCCATCCCGGGATCACCCGGAAGGACTGGCTATGATAGGAATGATCGCCGCGACGGTCCCGTCATGCCCGAGGTTTCCGCCGTTTCCATCGAAGCGCAATTCGCTGCCGCGAGGGCAGCATGGCAGCGCAACGACGTGGTGCGCGCGGAAACGCTTTTGCGCGGCATCAACGCGCGCGACACCCGGCATGAGGATGCTGCGCTGCTGCTGGCGGAGGTGCTGCGCAGCCAGGGGCGGCTGAGTGCGGCATCGCAAGTCGTGCTGGAACTCTGCCGGGCGAAGGGATTCGAGGCGGAGCTGAGCCTGCGCGGCGCGCGTTTCGCCCAGCAATGCGATCGCCACCCGATCGCCGCGCAGATCTGCGCGGAGGCGCTGGCGCGCGGAACTCCGCCGCCGGCGCTGCGGGTGATGGCCGGCCACATCGCGCGCGAATCCGGCGACTTCGAGACGGCACGGGCACACTACCTGGCCGCGCTGGACGCCGGCGCCGATCTCGAGCACAGCCACGTGCTGGGTGCGCTGGCCAACACGAAACGCTACACGGATCCGTCCGATCCCGACGTCGCCCGTTTGACGCGACACTTTCACGACGCCGCGTTTTCGCCTCGCTCGCGCGCCGCGGCTGGCTTCGGGCTCGCCAAGGTGCAGAACGACCTCGGCGATTACGCGGAAGCCGCGCGCACGCTGCGCGAAGCAAATGCGATGGTGCGAGGGGTGCAGCCCTGGGACCGGTCCACGTGGCGGGCGTTCGTTGCCGCACGCATGGCCGAGCGGGCCGCCCCCGCGTGGAGCGCAGCCGCGCCCGACTTCGTGCCGGTTTTCATCGTCGGACTGCCGCGCAGCGGGACCACGTTGACGGCGACCCTGCTGTCGCGCTCGTCACCCGCGCGCGACCGCGGCGAATTGCGCGCGCTGCGTTTCATCGGAGAACAGTTGATCGGCGGCGCCCATCTGGGCAATGCATCCGCGCTGACCGAGGCCATGCGGCTGTATCGCGTGCTCGCGGTCCAGGACGACGCGCCGGCCACCTGGTACATCGACCAGGATCCGCTGAACTTCCGCTGGCTGCACGTTGCCGCGGCGATGTTCCCGCAGGCGCGGGTGATCCATTTGCGCCGCGACCGCCGCGACACCGCGCTTTCGCTGTGGAGCCAGGACTTCGCACACCCCGACATGGCGTTTGCCTACGGTTTCGACGACATCGCGGATTATGCGCAGGGGCATGACGCGTTGATGCGGCACTGGCGGCAGACCCTGCGCATCCCGATCCATGAACTCGACTACGAAGCGCTGGTGGCCGAACCCGAACGCACCCTGGCGGCGTTGCGCGATTTTATCGGCGTGCCTGCCATCGATGCCGATGCGCGCGACGAATCGGCGCCGGTGCAATCGGCCAGCGTGTGGCAGGCGCGGCAGCCCATCTACAAAACCTCGGTCGGGCGCTGGCGGCACTACGCGGCGTATGTGCCCGAACTCGAGCGGTTTGGGTAGTTGAAAAGACGAAGAGACGGGAGGGGAAGGTATGCTCCATCCACGCCAAAAACGTCGTCATTCCGGGGCGACCTGCAGTTTCATCGCAGGTCGAACCCGGAATCCAGCTTCTGTCACTCATGAACCCAAGCTGGATTCCGGGTTCTGTCCGCAAACGGCGCGGACAGCCCCGGAATGACCAGGTTGTGGTTCCGTTGCGGCGGGATTCCACACGAACCGCAATAGGAGGGTTCCGCCACCCTTCCCTCAATACCGGTAATGCTCGGGCTTGTACGGCCCGTCGATCGGCACGCCCAGATACGCCGCCTGCTCGGACGTGAGTCTGGTCAGCTTCACGCCGATCTGTTCGAGGTGCAGGCGCGCGACTTCCTCGTCGAGTTTCTTGGGCAGGCGATAGACGGTCTTTTCGTACTTGTCCTTGTTCTGCCAGAGGTCGATCTGCGCCAGCGTCTGGTTGGAGAAGGAGTTGGACATCACGAAGCTCGGATGCCCGTGCGCGCAGCCGAGGTTCACCAGCCGGCCTTCGGCCAGCAGATAGATCGAATGGCCGTCCGGGAACACGTAGCGGTCCACCTGCGGCTTGATGTTCTCGCGCCTGGCAGCCTTCTGCAGGCGATCGACCTGGATCTCGTTGTCGAAGTGGCCGATGTTGCACACCAGCGCGTGGTTCTTCATGCGCTGCATGTGTTCCAGCGTGATCACGTCGCGGTTGCCGGTGGTGGTGACGTAGATGTC
>JAJPHQ010000012.1 GCA_021325195.1 Gammaproteobacteria bacterium
AGTTTTCGACCAAGGATTTCGCCGAGTGGCAGAAGCTGGCAAAGACGCCGCACTACGCCAACGTGAGCCTGCTGAAGGAACCGGCGGCCGACCTGAGCGTGCCCGAGAAGGTGGACATCGTGTTCACCAGCCAGAACTACCACGACTACCACGATCCGTTCATGGGTCCGGTGGACATGGCGAAGTTCGACAAGCAGGTGTTCGACGCGCTGAAGCCCGGCGGCGTGTTCATCGTGATCGACCACATGGCGCCGGCCGGCTCCGGCACCAGCGACACCAATACGCTGCACCGGATCGATCCCGAAGTGGTGAAGAAGGAAGTGGAGGCGGCCGGTTTCGTGTTCGACGGTTCCAGCGACGCGCTGCTGAACCCCAAGGACCCACTCAACATCAAGGTGTTCGATCCCTCGATCCGCGGCCACACCAGCCAGTTCATCTACCGCTTCCGGAAACCGGCGATGTAATGCTTGCGGTCCGGCGCGGGTTCATTGCAATCCGCGCCGGATCGCTTCGAGCAGTTCGCCGGACGGATCGAGGCTCTGCTCCCAGTACATGATCCCACCCAGGTGATGCGCCTTGACGAAGGCGGCCTTGGCGGCGATGGATTCGGGATCGTCGTAGGTGATGAAGGTGTGCGTCTTCGCGTTCCACAGCCACGGCGCGTCGGCCCGTGGGTCCCAGTGGCGGACGAAACCCCGTTTGCCGATGAAATCCGATTTCAGCTCCGGCCACGGGATGGCGCCGACGAATTTTCCGTACGGCTGGTACAGCCCATCGTGCTGGGGCGACACGCCGCTGAATTCGCGTCCGTAGAACGCGACGCCCAGGATCAGCTTGTGCGGCGGCACGCCCGCGGCCAGGAACTGCCGCACGGCACGTGCCGCCGTGCGCGCATCGGCCGGCGCGTACCGCGATGCGTGCAATCCGGTGTGATGGCAGGTGTCGGGTGTCATCGTGTTGCAGAAGTCGTAGGTCATCAGGTTGAACCCGTCCACGATCCGCGCGACGGCGGGGATGTCGATGCCGCTGACGAAAGGACCGTCGGCCACCGCGATGCTGAGCGTGTAACGATTTGCGCCGGTGCGCCCGTGCGCGGTTCCCGCGCGGTCCAGTGCGGTACGGACCGCTGCAAGCAACAGGGTGAAATTCGCACGGTCATCCGGGCTCGAACGGATGCCGGACTCGCCGTGTCCGGGATATTCCCAATCGACGTCGAGGCCATCCGCGCCGCTGGCTGCAACCAGTTGTGCCGAGCTGTCGGCAAACGCCGCACGTCCCGCGGCCGTGCCGGCGGCTTCGGAAAAGCCGCCCACCGCCCAGCCGCCGACCGAGATTTCGACCTTGAGCGCCGGGTCCTGCTGCTTCAGCGCGACGATCTGCCGCAAGCGATCTTGCGCATCGCCGCGCAGCACCACGCGGTCGTGGTCGATCGCGGCAAAGGCGAAGATCAGCGTGTCGATCTTGCCGAGATCCTTGTCCTGCGCCGGATTCCAGCCGGTGGCGTAACCGACCACGCGCCGGGAGGGCGGCGTGGCAGAAGCGTTGGCGGCGCTCGCGGCGAACGACAGGATCGCCAGCAGGGCGAGTATCGGCCGGAGCGGGCGCCACCGTCCGCGCGGCGCCGCCCCGCGCGCCGTCACGGCGATCCGGAGGCGGAGGACGAAGACGGCGAGGGCGGTGACGCAGGAGCAGCCGGCATGGCGGGCTGCATGTCCTTCGGGCCGTACTGGCCGATCTGCAGCGCGTACTTGGCGACCTCGCCGCGTTGCGCGACGTCCGGATCGATGAACACGCGCACGGTATAGGTGGTGTCGGCGGCGACCTGGGTGGACCAGGTCGTCGCGCCGGTCTTTTCGGTGTCCACCAGTGGCGTACTGTCGTTGGCCGTGCGCACCTGGAAATACACGTTCGGATTACGCGTCACCAGGTTGATCTGCAGCGTCTTGCCGGCACCGATCGAAACGGAATACTCGCGGGAATAGTCGTTGCGGCTGACGCTGCCGATTTCCTGCGTCCAGGGATTGTTGGGCTGGAACGAAACGGCCTCGGCCGCGCCGGAGGCGTGCGCGATGGACGGTGAGAGGGTGCCGGCAGCCAGGGCAATGCATAGCGCGAGCGCGGCGCGGCGGGGAAGGAACGGGTGGTTCATGAGGGTCTCCAGAGACTTCGGATTGCCGGAATGGACGGGTCTCCCGGCCGCCGCCACAGCGGCGGCGGGAGACCGGGACATCAATGATGTATCCGGCGCGAATCCGCGGCCCCCTGCTTGCAGGCGGCACCGTCCGTGACGCTGGTGATCGCACCGGCCGAAGCGGCAATGCTGCGACTGTAGCAGGAGCCGTTCGAGTCGGTGAACAGGTAGCTCTGCGAGGCCTGTTGACCGCTCGGACCGGTGAAGTTGCCGCTGGAATCGAAGTTCAGCGTGTCGGCTGCGTTGTCCGTCTGGTTGCGGTTGGAGGCGTAGTGGCCGCCCGGGCCGGCTTCGCTGTATTGCCGCGCATAGTTCTGGGCGACCGTGGTGGCTTGGGTCTGGCTGCCATCGCTGGCCACTTCGAAGTCGATGTCCATCGTCAACGGGAACGACCAGTTCACGGTGCTGTTTGCCGGGCCGTCAAACGGACGTCCGAACGAGCGCTCGATCGCGCTGCTGGTCTGGGTGATGTCCTGCACGAACTGGCTGGCCGAGTTGGTCACCTGCTGGCTGTTGCTGAAACGGACATCCTGCACCACGTTCGATGGCACCCGTCCGTGCGGCGTGTCGAGATAGCCGCGCGTCACCAGGCTGTGCTGCGAGGTGACGGCGAAGGTGTAGTGGATGCCGTCGGGATTGGCGGTGTTCTGCTGCACGGGGTGTACGCCCGAGTCGGCGTCCTGGGTCAACGCGCCGGTCAACTGCGTGGCGTCGTGATCCTGATAGAGCAACAGCGTGGCGGCGGTGTCGAAGCGCTGGCTGTTGTTCTGGAAAGCCGGATCACCGGTAACGACGCTGACGGTGAACGTGTGCGGCTGGCCGTTGTCCAGCAGGCCCGCGAACGGCGTGAGGTCAACCCGGTACGGCTCGAATTCCAGCGTCTGCACGCCCGGGATCGGCCGCCACAGATACGGATCGACGCCGCCGGTGAACACCCAGCCGGAAATCGGCACGATGCCGGCCGGCTTGCCGTCGATCGCGACCTCGGCTTCGCGAAATGCCGTGCCGCCGCAGTTGTTCATCTGCGCCGCATAGGGCTCGGGAAAGCACGAGTACCAGAACTCGTCGCCCGACTGCGGTTCGGCGGTCACGTCGAGGTACGCATGGTCGATGTTGGCGGGCAGGGTGAGCGTCGCCGACATCGGCGTCTGGTCGGTGTAGATCGACACCGTGTTGCCGGCAGGATCGCTGCCCAGCGACAGCACCTGGTCGGGTACGCGCGGGGCCGGAAACTCCGGCGTGGCCGGATAGAAATCCAGCTCCGCGCTGCCGGTGATCGAGCCGTTGTAGGTGCTGTTGTAGATGTTGTACACCACCGCGTTGCCGGGGTGCGCGCTCATCAGCAGCGACGTCAGGTCGGTCACGTCGCGTTCGACGTGCCAGCTCGGGCTGCGCGAGGCGGACGGTTCCTGGGTGGTGCCGAAATAGACATTGACCCCGCCGATCCACACGCTGGCGGTGCGGTCGTATTGCCGTCCGGTGGTGACATGGAAGTCGGCCTTGAACACCACCTTGTTCCAGGGACCGCTGCAGCCGGCGGGCGGGGAGTAGTTGAAGCCGTGGGCGGAATAGTCGTCGAAGGTGCCGGTGGGCGAACCGGCGGTGTACAGCGTGACCACGCACGGTGTTTCGGGCGGGACCGGCACCAGCGGATCGGCGACCGCGGCGCCGGTTTCGCCGATCGCGATCGGCGGTCCGACGATGGTTTCGGGCGCCATGGCGGCGGCTGCGGTCATGGCGATCAAGGTGCATGCGGCGAAGGCGATGGCCGGCCGCGGTGGACGGATTGCGAGCTTGCCCTGCATGATGTACCCCGTTTGTCGATGGTGGCTCCCCGGCCAGCCCCGCAAGTCTAGCACCCGGGGGCCGGGAGGGTTACACATGCGTTGCAAGCGTTCGCAGATGAAACCCGCCACCCATGACCGGGCCGCACATGCTCCTGACCATCCTGATCATCGCCGCCACCTGCATCGTGTCGTACCTGGCATTCGGCAACGGCCGGCTGATGGAACGCCTGATCCTGTGGCCGCCGGCGGTGGAGCGTCGGCACGAATACTGGCGGCTGCTCAGCTACGGCCTGGTGCACGCGGATTTCCAGCACCTGCTGTTCAACATGATCACGCTGTTCTTCTTCGGCCGCGCGACGGAATGGCTGTACACGCGGCACCTCGGCCCGTTCGGCTTCCTATGGTTCTACCTCGGCGGGCTGCTGGTCTCGATCCTGCCCACTTACCTGAAAAACCGCGGCAACCCGAATTACCGCAGCCTGGGCGCATCCGGCGCGGTCTCGGCGGTGCTGTTCGCGTACATCCTGCTGGCGCCGTGGTCGATGATCCTGATCTTCTTCGTGCCGTTGCCGGCGATCCTGTACGCGGCCGGATTCGTCGTCTGGTCGATCTACATGGACCGGCAGGGCGCGGATCACGTGAACCACAGCGCGCACCTGTGGGGCGCGGCCTACGGCCTGGTGTTCACCGTGATCATGCAGCCGTCCGTGCTGACCCTGTTCGTGGCGCAGCTGCAGAATCCGCGTTTCGGTTTTTGAGCGGCCGGGACGGACGGGGCACGGGTACACTATGCGCCTCGATGCGGCCGGCACGGCCGATCGCTTCCGTCACGGATCTTCCATGAGCGAAACCCGCAGCAACGCGCGTCCCGCGCCCGGCAGCAAGTTCGTCAGCCCGCAGGGCACCCGCGCGATCAAGGACGGCATCAGGCCCAGCGCGCTCAGCAAGCTGCCCGACGCGGCGCGCAAGCCGCCCTGGCTGCGGGTGAAGTTGCCGGCCGGCGCGAAGTACGAGGCCATCCGCGACATCGTGCGCACCCACGGGCTGTCCACGGTGTGCGCGGAATCGAAATGTCCGAACATCGCCGAATGCTGGGGACGCGGCACCGCCACCCTGATGCTGATGGGGTCGGTGTGCACCCGTGCCTGCAGGTTCTGCTCGGTGGCGACCGGCAATCCGCACGGCTGGCTGGATCCGCTGGAGCCCGCCAATGTCGCCGACGCCGTGGCGCTGATGGGTCTCAAATACGTGGTGCTGACCTCGGTCGACCGCGACGACCTGCCGGACGGCGGGGCGGGGCATTACGCCGCCTGCATCCGCGCCATCCACCAGCGGATGCCGCAGACTGCGGTCGAGGCGCTGACCCCCGACTTCGCCGGCAGGCACGAGCACGTGGCGACCGTCCTCGACGCGGGTCTGGCCACCTACGCGCAGAACATCGAAACGGTCGAGCGACTGACGCATCCGGTACGCGATCCGCGCGCCGGTTATGCGCAAACGCTGGGTATCCTTAGGTTCGCCAAGCAATACGCGCCGCAGACCATCGTCAAGACCAGCCTGATGCTGGGGCTGGGCGAAACCGACGAGGAAATCGAGCGGACGCTGGACGACCTGCGCGCCGCCGGCGTCGATGTGGTGACGATGGGCCAGTACATGCGCCCGACCCGCAATCACCTGCCGGTGCAGCGTTTCGTCACGCCGGAGCAATTCCACCGCTACCGCGAGATGGCACTGGCCATGGGCTTCCTGGAAGCGGTCTCGGGGCCGCTGGTGCGTTCCAGTTACCGCGCCGAGCAGGTGCTGCAGCACGACAACGTGGGCCTCGATGCGGGGATCGCCGAGGGCATCCGCGAGACGGCTTCGCTGCGCTGCTGAGGATCTCCGGCCGGGGCCGTTTCGACGCGAACCGGAAAACATTCGCCATTTGCCGTGATTCCGTGTACCATGGATGGCGCTGTGTTTGCCGGGTCACGGTAAATCGTGGCCCGATGCGCCTGATCTCGCGATCCCGCACATCGTTCCCCGCTTGCTCCCCTGCAACCCAGTCCGTGCCGCCGCCGTCACGGCGACGGCGTTTTCGTTTTGTTGCAAGGAGTCAATCATGTCGGATCGTAAAACCGGAACCGTCAAATGGTTCAATGACGCCAAGGGCTTCGGCTTCATCAGCCAGGAAGGCGGCGAGGATGTGTTCGTGCATTTCCGCTCGATCGAGGGCAGCGGTTTCAAGTCGCTGCAGGAAGGCCAGAAGGTCAGCTTCGTGGTGACCAAGGGCCAGAAGGGTCTGCAGGCCGAACAGGTCCAGGCCAATTAATCCCGTAACCGGGTACGCGACGCCGGACGGACCAGTTTCCGTCCGGCGTTTTTGTTTTCGGAGGTTCCCATGCTGACGATCACCGTTCGCGGACTGCCCAGCAGCATGACCGAACAGGCGCTCACGGCGCTGTTCGAGAATCACGGCAAGGTGCGCGGCCTGCGCATGGCCAAGGATCTGTTCAGCGGCGAGTGCAGGGGTTATGCCGAATTGCAAATGGAAGGCCACGAGGCGCGTGCCGCGGTTGCGGCCCTCAACGGCCATGGCGCCGGGCCCGGCATGCTGCTGGTGCGGCTGGGCCGGGACGAACCGCATCGCGGCGGCCGGGGCAGGCGGCGCTGAAGCACGGGAACGTGCCTTCCGCGGCTACGCCGCGGGGGCCGCTTGAGCGATAATGGATCCTTCGCGCATCCCGGAGCACATCGCGCATGACCTACACGGGCGGCTGTCATTGCGGGCGCATCGCGTTCGAGGTGGAGGGCGAGATCGGGACGGTGATGGAGTGCAACTGTTCGCACTGCCGGCCCAAGGGCTATCTGTTGTGGTTCGTGCCGCGTGAACAGTTGCGGCTGAAAACACCGGAAGCGGACATGAGCACCTACCGCTTCAACAGGCACCGGATCGCCCATCATTTCTGCCCGGTGTGCGGCGTGGCGCCATTCGCGGACGGCGAGCGCGAGGGTCACAAGATGGCCGCCGTCAACGTGCGCTGCCTGCAAGGCGTCGAACCGGCCGAATTGACCGTCAAACAGGTTGACGGCCGCAGTTTGTAGCCTCCCGCCCGCGCACCGGGGACATGACATCCTGGTCGATCTGGCGCACTATTTGGCCCCGGAGCTGGCGCCGCCCCTGTCGCGACATGTAAGGAATGGAGCATATGGCCACTTCCCGGACCCGCAAACCCGCCCGCAAGACCGCCAAACCGGCGTCGGGCAAGGCGCGCGTGACGAAGAAAGCCGCCGCGCGCGGCCGACGCCAGGCGGCGACCAAGCCTCCGGCCGCCACGCGGAAAGCCGTCGCGACCAGGAAACCTTCTTCCGCCAAACCGTCCGGGAAATCCGCCTCGGCACGCCCGGCACGGGCTCCCGTCCGGGTCGCCGGCGCGCCAACCGGTGCGGCGCGTACGGCGGCACGCCGCGTGCCGGCCTACATCACCAGACCGCGGGATGCCGAAGCCGGATGGGCCGCGCCCGTACCCGTGGGGCTTCCGCGCCAGCCTTCTCCCGCGGCGCACACGCCCACCCGCAAGCCGCCCAAACCGCGTGCGCCCAAGCCCAAGGCGATCAGTCACGAACAGGCCGTGGCCAACCTGAAAGCGCTGCTGGAAGCCAAGAAACGCAAGGAACGCGAGGGGCCGAGTTGGCACGGCCAGGACGGCTGACGGTCGCACCCGACGCGCGCCAATGACGCAACCAGGCATGAACGGCATCGCGCGACGCGGCGGTTTATCGCTTCCATAACAAAACTCTTCAGTTCACATTTACTAGTGCGCCGGGATACTGCGTCCACCTCAACAGGAGGACGATGCCATGCAGCGGGGAATTTCCGGGTTGCGCGACAAACTGATGATCGGCTGCGCGCTGATCGCGGCGTGCGTGATGGCGGTGCCCGCGGCGCTTGCCCATGATCGGTACGGTTATCGCGGCGGTTCACGCGATTCCGACGTGCTGGGCGCGCTGGTGGTGGGGGCCGTGATCGGCGGTGTGCTGGTGGCCGCGACCCAGCACCATCACGATTACGACGACGGCTATTACTATCCGGCCCAGCCGTATCCGCCGGCTTACGACGGCGATGCCTATTACGGCGGTCCGGCTTACGGCGGCGGTTACTATCCTGCGTACGGCAGCGTGAACCTCAACGTGTATTCGAGCCGCGGTTACGGTTATCACGGCCCGCGCGGTTACTACCACGGCAATCACGGTTACGACGGTTATCGCGGCTACCGTGACCACCCTGGGTACGGCGGTTACCGCCAGCCCGCCGGGGGCGGTCAGCGCGGCGGCTACTACAATCGTTCCGGCGGCAGCTATTACGCGCGCTACGGCCACTGAGCCGCTTCGATGGCGCACTCCTCAGGCCCGGTCCCCGTGACCGGGCCGTTTGTTTCCGCCTTGCACGCCGGCTGGACGACGATGCAGCAAATCGCGGTCGTCGGGTGCGGGAGGCCGGGCAGCGATTCACCCGTCCCGTGACGGACCGACGGTTCGAGCCGTCGCGTCGTTTCGATAGGCCTCACGCAGCAGTTCGTGAAAATGGTGCACGCCGTTTTCGCGCAAGGGATTGAGCCGTCCGGCCCGGTAGGAACCCGATGCGAGTCCGCGCTGCACCCGTTCGCACATGTCCACGTCCTGGCGCTGCACCAGATCGCTGAAGGCGCGGTCCTGCGCATGGCGCTGCTCGCTATAGTGTGCTTCGGGGGCGTAGTAGTAGTAGTCGAACACCACACGGCAGTGGCCGGCATCCAGCGGCAGCACCCGGTTGGTCTGCAGTCGGCCCGGCATCACGTTGAGCATGGTGTTGGGCCACACGAACCAGTACAGCGCCTCCCCGCAGCCGTACAACGCGTCGCCGCTGTCCAGCGGACTGCACTGCAGCGAATGCCAGCGCGCGGTCTCGATCACGTACTCGCGGTAGTCCAGCATCCGGTTCAGTTCCGGATGGATGTGGGGCACGTGGTAGCCTTCGAGGTAGTTGTCGACGTAGGTCTTCCAGTCGCAGGCGATGTCGTATTGCTCGCGTGCGTGGAAGACGTAGTGCCCGATCGGATCTCCGCCGAGCCGTGTGTCGATGCCGTCCAGCAGCTCCGCCAACGGCACGGGCGCATCCAGCGCGGCAAATACCAGCCCGTGCCATTCGGCCGCCAGCGCCTGCGGCAGGCGTATCGAGGCCACGTCGAAATCTCCGGCTCGATCCATTTCCGTTGCGCTGAGCAATCGCCCGTCCAGCGCATAGGTCCAGCCGTGATACTGGCAGCGCAGCCGTTTCGCGCCGCGGCCGTCGCATGTGGCCAGCGGCCCCGCGCGATGCCGGCAGACGTTGTGCAGGGCGCGCAGCACGCCGTCATGGCCACGCACCAGCAGCAGCGGTACGCCGGCGATCTCGCCGACGACGTGGTCGCCGGGCGCGGCAAGCTGGTCGGCACGGGCCAGGAGTTGCCAGCTTTTCGCGAACACCGCACGGCGATCGCGGCGGCGGGATTCCTCGCCCGTGTAGAACCGCGCGGGCAGGGCATGCGCGCGTTCGAGCGGTTGCGCCGCAAGATCGGGATCCCGGGTGGCGGAAACGTCGTTCATGGCGGGCGCGGTCCGGCAAGTCCTGCAAGTATCGCGCGGATCAGCCTATTGCATTGCCGCACCGTCGTCATCACATCCAGTGAACGGGCGCATTGCTTCAATCGGGATTTGCGTTGCGCCTGTCGAACCGCCTGTCCACCGAGCAAACCGGTTCCATGATGTCGGGCATGCCGAAAACCGTGACGAACGCCGGCGACCTGGCGCAGCGCCATGAACGGGTCCGCGCGGCGACGCTGGCCCTGTGTGCGGCGCTCGCGCCCGAGGATACCGTCGCGCAATCGATGCCCGACGCCAGCCCGGTCAAATGGCATCTCGCGCACACCACCTGGTTCTTCGAGCAGTTCCTGCTCGGGCATTTCGTGCGCGGTTACCGCGTGTTCCGCGATGGCTGGGATTACCTGTTCAATTCGTACTACCAGACCGTGGGACCCATGCATGCGCGTCCGCAGCGCGGGCTGCTGACGCGACCGACGCTCGCCGAGGTCATCGAATACCGTGCGCATGTCGATGACGCGATGCGCGTGCTGATCGAGCATCGAGGCTGCGATGCCGAATTGCGGTCGCGGCTGGAACTGGGCCTCCACCACGAACAGCAGCACCAGGAATTGCTGCTGACCGACATCAAGCACCTGTTCTCGCTGAACCCCCTGAAGCCCGCATTCCGGCCGCGGCCGGCGAGGGCGCGGGCAGCGGAACCCGCGGCCCTGCACTATCTCGAAGGCAGGTGCGGCATCGTCGAGATCGGCCACGCGGGCGAAGGTTTCGCCTTCGACAACGAGACGCCGCGGCACCGCGTGCTGCTGCATCCCCACGCGATCGCCAACCGCTGCGTCACCAATGCCGAGTACCGTGCGTTCATCGACGACGGCGGTTATCGCGAGCCCCGGCTCTGGCTCTCGGACGGCTGGGAAGCCGTGCAGCGCGAAGGGTGGCGGCATCCGCTGTACTGGTCCGACGACCTGCAAGCGGAGTTCACGCTGGCGGGTGAACGGGAAATGGACCCGATAGCGCCCGTGTGCCACGTGAGCTTCTACGAGGCCGACGCCTTCGCCCGCTGGGCCGGCGCGCGCTTGCCCACCGAATTCGAATGGGAAGCGATGGCGCGGGAAGCGCCGGTCGCGGGCAATCTCGCGGATTCCGGCGTGCTGCACCCGCTTGCCGCACCGGGCGGCGATGGCGACGCGCCGCTGCAGATGTTCGGCGACGTGTGGGAATGGACCGCCAGCCCGTACCTCGGCTATCCGGGTTACCGTCCCGCCGCCGGCGCACTGGGCGAATACAACGGCAAGTTCATGTGCGGCCAGTGGGTGCTGCGCGGCGGTTCGTGCGCAACGCCGGCGGGACACGTGCGCGCCAGCTATCGCAATTTCTTTCAGCCCGCCGCGCGCTGGCAGTTCAGCGGCATCCGTCTGGCGAGGGACGCATGAAATCCGTACCGGCATTGCGTTCCATCCGGCTCGCCGGCGAACGGCCGGCCGCCGACGGCATGCTGACCGACGTGCTGCGCGGGCTGGCGGCGAAGCCCAAGCGGCTGCCGTCGAAATACCTCTACGACGCGCGCGGTTCGGAACTGTTCGAGCGCATCTGCGAGCAGCCGGAGTATTACCTGACCCGTACCGAATTGGCGATCATGCGCGAGTCCATCGGCGGGATCGCGGATGCGCTGGGGCCGGACGTTCGCCTGGTGGAATACGGCAGCGGCAGCGGGTTGAAGACGCGCCTGCTGCTGGGGAGTCTGACCACGCCCGCCGCTTACGTGCCGGTGGAAATCTCCCGGGTCGCGCTGCTCGCGAGCGTGGCACGCCTGGCGCGGGCATTTCCGCACATCGAAATGTTGCCGGTGTGCGCGGATTTCACCCGGCCCTTCGCGTTGCCGCGTGTGTCACGCGCGCCGCGCCGCACGGTGGTGTATTTCCCTGGTTCGACCCTGGGCAATTTCGAGGCGGACGAGGCCCTGCGCCTGCTGCGCCAGATGCGTGCGGAAGCGGGGCAGCACGGCGGCGTGCTGTTCGGCATCGATCTGGTCAAGGACAGGGCCACGCTGGAAGCCGCGTACAACGATGCCGCGGGGGTCACCGCCGGGTTCACGCTGAACCTGCTGGCGCGCCTGAACCGCGAACTGGGCGCGGACTTCGATCTTGCCGCGTTCCGTCACCGTGCCCGCTGGCATCCGCTGGCGGAGCGGATCGAGACCGACATCGTCAGCGCCCGCGCTCAGGACGTGCACATCGACGGGCATACCTTCCACTTCGACGGCGGCGAGCCGATGCGGGTGGAAGTGAGCTGCAAGTACACGCCGGATGGTTTCGCGCGGATGGCCGCGCGTGCCGGCCTGCGCGTCGCCGGGGCGTGGACCGATCCTGCGCGGCAATTCAGCGTGCAGTGGCTGCGGGTCGTCTGAAACCTCCGCCGTCCTGCGTCCGGATGTGTCTTTCGACACCCCCGCCTGCGGCCGAATTTGGGTAGGCTTGCCCGATTCGCGGATCGTCGAGGGGTGGGAGCATGCGTGGCACGTTGACGGGTCTGGTGTGCGTGTCGCTCGCGGTATGCGGCACGGCTTTCGCGGCCGCGAGCGACACCTGGGCGCGCGATTCCGGACAACCGGTGGATCGGGCTTATACCGCGAAGATTGCGCAATACACCACCCGGCCCGATTTCAATTCCCCGCTGACCGACTATCTGCCGGCCTCTAAAACGGTACCGACACCCGAAGCGGTGCTCGGCGACATCGCCGGTGCGCCCGACATGCTGCCGTATGCGGAGGACGTGTACCGTTACTTCCGGATGCTGGCCAGGGCCACGCCGCGGGTCCGCGTCTATACGATCGGGCACACCGAGGAAGGCCGCGAGATGATCGCGGTGGCGATCGGCGATGAATCGCTGATGTCGCAGCTCGACGCCAACAAGTCGCGGCTGGCACAACTGGCCGATCCGCGCAAGCTCGGCATGGATGACACCAGGGCCGCGGCGATCATCAGGCAGACCACGCCGGTCTATTACATCACCGGCACCATCCACTCCACCGAGACCGGGGCGCCGACCGCACTGATGGAGCTGGCTTACCGGCTGGCGGTCGATGACGCGCCGTACATCCGGTACATCCGCTCGCACGTGATCACGCTGATCACGCCGGTGGTGGAAGTGGACGGCCGCGACCGGATGGTTGATCTCTACAAGTGGCACCGTGCGCATCCGGACGAAAACTACCCGCACCTGATCTACTGGGGCCACTACGTCGCGCACGACAACAACCGCGACGCGATGGCGGTGACGCTGGACCTCACGAAGAACGTGCTGGATACCTACGTGGACTGGCATGCGCAGGTGCTGCACGACCTGCACGAATCGGTGCCGTTCCTGTACGACAACACCGTGGGCGACGGGCCGTACAACGCCTGGATCGATCCGATCCTCACCAGTGAATGGCAGCAGCTCGGCTGGAACAACGTGGAGCAGTTGACCAGGTTCGGCATGCCCGGCGTGTTCACCCACGGCGACTTCGACACCTGGAGCCCCGGGTATCTCATGTTCATCGCGGCGATGCACAACGGCATCAGCCGGCTGTACGAGACCTTCGGCAACGGCGGCGCCGACACCCAGGAACGCATCCTGTCGCCCGATGAATATGCACGCACCTGGTACAAGCCCAACCCGCCGCTGCCCAAGGTGTTGTGGTCGCAGCGTGACAACAACAACTACGAACAGGCCGGATTGCTGACCGCACTCTACTACTTCGCGCAGAATGGCCAGCATTTCCTGGACAACTTCTGGCAGAAGTCAAAGCGCTCGATCGAGAAGCCGCAACTGGCCGGGCCCGCAGCCTACGTGTTGACCGCCGACGAAAAGGACGAGGGTGCGCAGATGCATCTGTTGCACGCGCTGCATCTGCAACACGTCGAGATCAGCCGCGCCAGCGCGCCGTTCACGGTCGAGGTGACCGACGACACCGAATGGCCGGCGAGCAAGGCGAAGGCCGCGGGCAAAGGCAAGCCCGCCGCATCGGTGGAGCCGCCCGCGGTACGAAGCGTGGAACGCAGCTTCCCGGCAGGCAGCTGGATCATCCGGATGGACCAGCCTTACTCGCGGATCGCCGACGCGCTGCTGGACCGTCAGTACTGGTCGCCAGACGACCCGCAGAAACATCCCTACGACGACACCGGCTGGTCGTTCGGCGACCTGTTCGGCGTCGATGTCGCGCGGGTGGTCGATACCTCGGTGCTGAAGGTGCCGATGAAGGAAGTGCAGGGCGATTTCGACCGGCCAGCCTTCACGCTGGCGTCGCTGGGCGTCAAGGTCAACGGCCGGATGCCGCGGATCGCGCTGATGCACACCTGGCTGTCCACGCAAACCGAAGGCTGGTGGCGGATGGCGCTGGACAAGCTGCACGTGCCGTACACCTACATCAACACCCAACAGGTATCGCGCGATCCCGACCTGCGCGGCAAGTACGACGTGATCCTGTTCGGGCCCGTGGGTTACGCCAGCACGCAATTGATCGTGGACGGCCTGCCGAGGTACGGCAACCCGATGCCGTGGGAAAGGACATCGCTCACCCCCAACCTCGGACGCATCGATTCGACCCCGGACATCCGTCCCGGCCTCGGCGAATCGGGCGTGGCCCACCTGAAGCGCTTCGTGGCCGAAGGCGGCCTGCTGATCACCTCCGAGGACACCGCGCGTTTCGCGATCGACATCGGGCTGGCGCCCGGCGTGTCTGTGGCCAAAGCCGGCGACCTGCGCGTGGTCGGCAGCGTGCTGCGCGCGGAGCTGGTGGACAAGACCAGCCCCATTGCCGCGGGTTACGACGATGCCTTCGCGCTCTACAGCTCCGAGGGCATGTCGTTCAACGTGGCCGACCAGACGATCGGCAACCGCGGCCTGACCACCGCCAAGGACTACCAGCGTCCGACCGGGCGCGGCGGTCCGCGCGATGTCGATGTGCCCGAAGGGCGTCCGTTTGCCGCGCCGCCGGAATTGCCGGACGTGAAGCCCTGGCAGGCGGTGCCGCTGAACGCCGAACAGGCGCGCAACAACCCGTTCCTGATCCCGAAGGCGGATCGCCCGGACGTGATCGCGCGCTGGGCCGACGCCGACAAGCTGCTGATCTCGGGCCTGCTCGAAAACGGCGGCGAGATGGCGGAGCACGCGGCGGTGGTCGATGCCCATTACGGCAAGGGCCACGTGCTGCTGTTTGCCAACAACCCGATCTGGCGCGGCGAGACCATCGGGAGTTACCGGATGTTTTTCAACGCCGTGGTCAACTATGATCGGCTCTAGTCGCACGATCATCCCTGATCGCCGCGCTGCCGAACTGATCCGCGCGTAAGCCCCGATCCAGGTCACGACACTGCAGCGGCTTTTCTTGGCCGCACTTTTCACAACAGCCGCTCCGAACGCGGCAATCAACGGGAAACCGCGAACGTGCAATTCCGCCGCTGGCTGCCTTTCCGTGACATCCAGACCCGTCACCTGCGCCTGCTGCTGGCGACCGCGCGGGTGTTTGCCTGGATCGGGATGCTGATGATCGCCGCCGGCATCGCCTACGGGATTGCCGTCGGCATCCAGAGCATGGGCGGCGGCCCGGGCAGCGCGCTTGCGGTCATGGCGGTCGGCACCGTGATCGGCCTGATCGGCTGGGGGCTGGTCGCGCTGGCTGTGGGCGGTGCGCTGGCGGCACTGGTCGGGATCGAGGAAAGCCAGCGCCGTCAGGTGGAACGCGATTGAAGCGGAATGCCCGGGGCATGAACCGGGGTTCGAAGCCTGCACTGGCACGCCGGCGTTGAATTGCTGTACGATCGCGGCCGCTGAGTTAGCCGGGCCGCGCGGGGGGCGGTCTGATGGGGCCGGTTGCTGACCGTGGTAACGATCGCATCGCTGTCTTCACTCTCGCTAGTCAGTGCGTCAAGGCGTACGCAGGTGCGCCGTTCAGTTTCATTCCAACCAATCGAGTAGCAAGGAGTCAGTCATGTCGGAGCGTCAGACCGGCACCGTGAAATGGTTCAACGATGCCAAGGGCTTCGGGTTCATCAGCCGCGAAAATGGCGAGGATGTGTTCGTGCATTTCCGTGCGATCGTGGGCACCGGGTTCAAATCGTTGCAGGAAGGCCAGAAGGTCAGCTTCAACGTCGTCAAGGGCCCCAAGGGCCTGCAGGCCGACGAGGTCCAGCCGGTCTGAACCGCCGGCCATGCTGCAAGACGAAAGCCCCGCAGCGATGCGGGGCTTTTGCTTTCAGGCCGCGGGATGTTTCGCCGGCACGAACACGAGCGCCAGGCCGTTCATGCAGTAGCGCAATCCCGTGGGCGGCGGTCCGTCCTCGAACACGTGGCCCAGATGGCCGAGACAGCGGCTGCACAGTACCTCGGTGCGGTCCATCATGAAACCGTGGTCCGGGCGGGTGATCACCGCGCCCGGCAGGTGCTCGAAGAAACTTGGCCAGCCGGTGCCGGAATCGAATTTCATCACCGAGGTGAAAAGCGGCAGCTCGCAGCCCGCACAGCGGTAGAGTCCAGGTCCGAACTCGTGATCCAGCGGACTGCTGAATGGCGGTTCGGTGGCCGCCTGGCGCAGCACCGCATAGCGCGCGGAACCGAGCCGCTTGCGCCATTCGGCATCGCTCAGACGAAACGCGCCGGCCGGCGGCGAGGGTGGCTTCGACGCTGCCCGGAGGGGAAGGCCGGCCATGGCCAATACCGACGCACCGCAAAAAAGCCCGGTAATATCAATCAGGAATCGCCTTCTGTTCATGCAAGACATCCTTCGCGAAAACCCGTGTTTGATCGCCGGCGGCTGCACTCGACGTGTCGACAACAGGACCGGCTTTGCCGGGATGTGATGACGGCGGATGCCGTCATCACCGCGAACGGGCATCATCCGCCTCGACACGCGATGGCGATGGTTCAACAAGGGGCTCGAATGCGTTGCAAGCGTTTTCTGCTGGCGGGCATGCTGGGGTGCCTGCCGGCTTTCGCCGCCGGCACTGCACCTGCGCCGGTACGGCCGTTCGCCGCATGGAGCGTGCCGGCGGGTTTCGTCGAAATTCGCCATGACAATCCGCTCGAGCGGATCTACGCCTTCGGGAGCGATGCTTCCGGGCCTGCTGCTTCACCGGAGTGGACCGAACGTGCGCGCATCGTGCACGCACGGCTTGCTCCCAGCCAGTCGCTGGCCGACTGGTTCGCCGTCCTGAGGAACCGGGCACGGCAGGATTGCCCTTCGCTGGAGTCCCGTTCAGGCCCGTCACGCGGTGACGGGACCGAACAGGTCATGCTGGAAATGTGGCATTGCCCTCGGGAAGCCGGCAGCGGGCGCGGGTTCGTGGCCCTGTACAAGATGATCGCGGTCGGCGGCCAGGTTTTTCTGCTGGTCACCGAAGCGCGTTATCCGCCGTTCGCGCCGGGCAAAACCCCGCTCACCAGGGCGCAACTGGCACGCTGGACCGCATTCGAGAACGGCTTCGTGCTGTGCGAAGGACACGTCTTGCCTGCGTGCATGGGCGATGCGGATGCCCTGGACAACGCGCCCGCAGCGGCCATGACGCCGGCAGAACGATCGGATGCACGGCGGGCCGAGATGCTGGGGCGCGAGTTGGCCGCGCAGGAACGTCTGTCCCTTGCCGCCGGCAAGGCGTTGGGTGACAGGCGCATGCAGGCCGACGGCGGCGTGCGCGGCTGGATCGCCGTTCCCTCGGGCAACGCTGCGGGCAAGGTGTATTTCTTCCGCGGGACGCGCGACAAGCCCGAGCTCGCCTGGGTGGTGAGCCTCTCGCCCGGTACCCCGCCGGCCGTCGAGAAGGGGCAAGCCCGCCAGCTCACCGATGATCTGGTCATGCGCTTCCGCGCGCGTCAGACGGCGATGCTGGAACAGACCAAACCCTGTACCCCCGCACTCGACACCGCGGTGGCGCGCGATCCGAAAACCGGACTGTGGCAGGCGTACACGCTGGCGCTTTCAGGCGACGAGGATCGTGTGTGGATGGGCGGCGGTACCCGTTACACGCTCACCCCCGATGCCGTCACCATCATTCGTGCGCACCGATCGGCGAAGGGCTGTTTGTCCACGCCGTTGCACGACGCGGCGGGCCGTGCCATCACCGAGCTGCTGTTCGGCGATCCGCTGACCGACGTGCCCGATGAGTTCGCGGTGATGCGGCAATTGCAGACCGGACTCCCCATGATCGTGGGCACGCCTGCCGCGGTCTGGAGCATTCGCGACGGCAGGATTCGGAAGCTCGCGCCGAAGGCGACCCAGCGCATGACACTGGCGCCGTGACGGCCGTGCGGCGGCATCCATTGCCGGGCCGCGCTGCACCGTCGCAGACGCCACCGCCGGGTGCATAATTGCGCCGGATGGTGCGCATGTATTCGAGCTTCCGCGAGTTCTATCCGTTCTATCTCGGCGAGCACAGCGACCGTCGCTGCCGGCGCATGCACTTCATCGGTTCGTGGCTGGCGATCGCCTCGGTGGTGCTCGCGATCGCAATGCGCAACGCCTGGTGGCTGATCGGTGCGCCGCTGTGCGGCTACGGCTGTGCCTGGATCGGCCATTTCGTGTTCGAGAAGAACCGGCCAGCGACGTTCCGCCACCCGCTCTACAGCCTGATGGGCGACTGGGTGATGTTCGTGCAGGCGTTGCGCGGCAGGATCACGGTCTGAGGCCGGGCCGCTGGCGGCACGCCGACAATGACTTCCGGCAGGTTCGACAACCCGACGAAGGGCGTCTAGGCTGATCGCGAAAGCGGGCGTGATCGCACGCGTCCGCCGCGCATCGACGAAGCGGGAGGGGTGGCGCAATGCACGCACGCATGGGGCTGTTTGCCGTACTGCTCGGTTTCGCGCTGTCCGCGCACGCGGTCACCGCGGACGAACTGGTCGCGAAGAACATCGCGGCGCGCGGCGGCATGGAAAAAATGGCCGCGATCAAGACGCTCAGGATGCAGGGGCAGTTGATCTTCGGCGGCAATTTCAAGCTGGCCTACACGCAGCTGCTGAAACGGCCGGACAAGGTCCGCGAGGAAGCCAGCCTGCAGGGCCTGACCCAGGTGCAGGCCTGGGATGGCCATCGGGGCTGGAGCATCCAGCCGTTCGGCGGGCGCCGTGATCCGGTTCCGATGTCGGCCGACGAAGCCAAGGCGCTGGCCGAGGAGGCGGATTTCGACGGTGCGCTGGTGGACGCCAAAGCCAAGGGCAACGTCGTGACCTATCTCGGCACCGAGGACGTGGACGGCACCAATGCCTACAAGCTGCAAGTGAAGCTCAAGGACGGCAACACGCTGGTGGTCTACCTCGATCCGGATGCGTATCTGCCCATCCGCGAGATCGCGCAACGCACCGTCAACGGCGTCCAGCAGGTCACGCAGACCGATTACGGCGATTACGAACGGGTGGACGGCGTGTATTTCCCGTTCGCGGTCAGCAGCGGACCCAAGGGCGGCACGCCCGACAGCCGGATGCAGGTGAGCATCGACAAGGCCGAGGCGAACGTGCCGGTCGAGGACGCGGTGTTCGCGTTCCCGGCCAGGGCCGCGACGAAACAGGGGAGCAAGCCATGAAACATCCGACGGCTTTCGTTGCAGCGGCATCGGCGTGGGCGCTGGGCGGGTGGCTCGTGGCGGATGCGGCGTTCGCGGCGGACAACGGATTTTGGGCGCGCTACGACAGCGGCGCGATTTCGGGGCTGGGCGCACGCAACATCGGGTCGGCGACCATGAGCGGACGCGTGTCCGCGGTGAGCGCCGTGCGCGAGAAGAACGGCAAGGTCACGATCTACGTGGGCGCGGCCAGCGGCGGCGTGTGGAAGTCCACCGACAACGGCACCACCTTCAAGCCGGTGTTCGACAGGCAGCCGGTGCAGTCGATCGGCGCGATCGCGATCGATCCCAACCACCACGACACGGTGTGGGTCGGCACCGGCGAATCGTGGATGCGCAATTCGGTGTCGGTCGGCAACGGCGTGTACAAGACCACCGACGGCGGCGAGACCTGGCAGTACATGGGGCTGCCGGATTCCGAACACGTCGCGAAGATCGCGATCGACCCGCGCGACGGCAACACGGTGTATGCCTGCGTGCCCGGCAAGCTGTGGAGCGACTCGCCCGACCGCGGCCTGTACAAGACCAGCGACGGCGGGCGTTCGTGGTCGCTGGTGCTGAAGGGCGGGAACCTGTCCACCGGCTGTTCGGGCCTCAGCCTCGATCCGAAGAACCCGAACGTGCTGTTCGCGGCGATGTGGGATTTCCGCCGCAAGGGCTGGACCTTCCGCTCGGGCGGTGAATCGCCCACCGCTAAATCGGACAGCGGCCTGTTCCGTTCCGCCGACGGCGGCCGCACCTGGACCGAGATCACGCCGGCTGCGAACAGCGGCTTCCCGGAAAAACCCTATGGCCGGATCGCGGTCACGATCGCGCCGTCGAATCCGGAAATCGTCTATGCCTTCGTCGAATCGCCGCACTCGGCGCTGTTCCGTTCCGACGACGGCGGCAGGACGTGGTCGCGGCGCGACAACAGCCAGAACATGGTGTGGCGGCCGTTCTACTTCGCCAACCTGATCGTCGATCCCGTCGATCCGGACCGCCTGTTCAAGCCCGATCTCACGCTGATTGCCAGCACCGACGGAGGCCGGACCTTCAGCCAGGTCGGCGGCGGCGCACACGGCGATTTCCACGACGTGTGGATCGATCCCGCCGACCCGAGATACGTGATCGCCGGTGACGACGGCGGCCTGTGGTATTCGCACGACGGCGGCAACAAGTGGTGGAAGGCCAACAACCTGCCGATCTCGCAGTTCTACCACGTCAGCGTGGACGACGACGACCCGTACCACGTCTATGGCGGCCTGCAGGACAACAGCGACTGGGTCGGCGATTCCGAATATCCGGGCGGTATCACCAACAGCCGCTGGGAAAACATGTTCGGCGGCGACGGCTTCTGGGTGTTCGCCGACCCGAGCGACAAGAACTATCTCTACGCCGAATCGCAGGGCGGCTTCCTGGGACGCATCAACCGGCACACGCACCAGATCCAGTTGATCCAGCCGCAGGCGGGTTACAGGGAAAAGCTGCGTTACAACTGGAACACGCCGATCGCGCTGTCGCCGCATGATCCGAACGCGCTCTACATCGGCGCGCAGTTTCTGTTCAAGTCGGACGATCACGGCAGGACCTGGCAGCGCATCTCGCCCGATCTCACCACCAACAATCCCGAGCAGCAGAAGCAGGAAGAATCCGGCGGCGTGACCGTGGACAACTCCTACGCGGAAATGCACGACACGATCTATTCGATCAGCGAGTCGCCCAAACAGGCCGGTTTGATCTGGGTCGGCACCGACGACGGCAACCTGCAGCTCACGCGCGACGGAGGCAGGCACTGGAGCAACGTGGTCGGCAACATCCCCGGCCTGCCCAGGGGCGAGTGGGTGTCGTGGGTGCAGGCCAGTCCGTTCGATGCGGGCACGGCCTACGTGGCCTTCGATCGCCATTCGTACGGCGACATGCGGCCCTACATCTACAAGACCACCGATTACGGCCGGTCGTGGAGCGCGCTGGTGACGCCCGGCAACGACAAGGGCCTGCGCGGTTTCGTGCACGTGATCAAGCCCGACATCGTCGATCCCAACCTGCTGTTCGCCGGCACCGAGTTCGGGCTGTGGATCTCGCCCGACGACGGCGGCCACTGGGCCCGATACAAGGGTGGCGACTTTCCCGAGGTACCCGTGCGCGACCTGGTGGTGCAGCCGCGCACCAGCGATCTGGTGGTCGCGACGCACGGCCGCGGCATCTGGATCATCGACGACATCACGCCGCTGCGCCACCTGACGCCTGCGGTGCTGGACACGGACGTGGCTTTCCTGCCGACCCGGCCGGTGGTACAGCGCATCGAGGCTTTCGGCGGCTGGCCGGAAGGCGATGCCTCGTTTACCGGGCCCAACCCGCCGGACGGGGCGGTTATCACGTACTACCAGAAGAGCCGTCACCTGTTCGGAAAATTGAATCTGGAGATCTACGACGGCAATGGCAGGCTGATCGATACCCTGCCGGGCAACGTGCGGCGCGGCATCGCGCGCGTCACCTGGAACATGCACATGCCACCGCCGCGTGTGCCGCCGGCCGCAGCGGTGGCCGGCAACTCGACGCAGGGACCGCGCGTGGTCCCGGGCGTTTACACGGTCAAGCTGGTGAGCGGCGACAAAAGCTGCGAACAGAAGCTGGACGTCGGCCTCGATCCGCGCGACCCGTTCACGCTGGCCGACCGCAAGGCGCAGTTCGACGCAGCGATGAAGGTCAGTGACCTGTTCGGACGCATGACCGATCTGGCCTACCGGATCGTCGCGGTGCGCGATGGCGCACAGGCGCGCGCGGCCCAGGTGAAGGATGATCCCGCGCTGCAGAAGCAGTTGAACGCGCTGTCCGGCAACGCCGATGCAATCCGCAAGCAGATCGTCGCCACCAAGGAGGGCGGGGCGATCACCGGCGAGGAACGCGAGCGCGAATATCTGGACGACGTGTACGGCGCGATCAACGGCTACGAAGGGGCGCCGACCGACTACCAGCTGGCACGCGTGGATGCGATCGCGCGCGAGATGGGCGATACCGCGGACGCATTCGAGAAACTGCGCAACGGCGACCTCGCCCGGGTGAATGCGGCGCTGAAGGCGAAAGGCTTGCAGGAGATCGCGGTGCCCGACAAGGCGCCGGCCGACGACGGCGGCGCACCGGGTGGCGGAGGCATGCGCGGCCGCGACCGGGATGCGGGCTTCGAGCGCGAGTAATGCTTTTCCTTCTCCCTCAGGGAGAAGGTGCCTCACCTCTTGAATCCACCGTCAGGTTGCTTCGTGCCGAAACGGTGCGCAGATTCAAGAGGTGAGGTGGATGAGGGTTCGGTTCTTGCGGACGGTTGCGCGAGTGCGAACCCTCACCCCAACCCCTCTCCCGGTGGGAGAGGGCATTAGCGATACACCCGGTGACACTGGTCGCAGTGCTCGCCGATCCGTGCCAGCGCCTGCCGCAAGCCGGCGCAGTCCTGCGGCGGATTCGCGGCGACCTGGCTGTCGAAGGCGTGCGCGTCGTCGGCGAATTTCGCGAATTGCGCATCCCGCATCAATCCCGGAAACGCCTGCGGGATTTCGCCCGACATCGTGACCAGCATCCCGAGGTGCGCCGCGGTGGCGTCGGCGCTGCAGGTTCCCGCACGCGCGTTGTGGCCCAGCCGCGCGAAGTGATGGGCCATCACGTCCATCACGCCGCGCGGGTAGGCGTCGCGCTGGCGCAGCACGCCGGAGATCTGCGCCGCGGCGATCGCGCCGATCGCGGCGGCGATGACCAGAAGCAGTGCCGTACGCAGGGGCGGGCGCATGCGATGACCTCGTCGCGTGGAAACGGTCCCGCATCTTACCGCGCGTGCTGCCCGCGCACGTATCATTCGCGCGATGAGCGATCCGCGTTTTGCCGGCATCGACCGGTTGTATGGCAGCGGCGCCGTCGCGCGCCTGCAGCGCTCGCGCGTGGCGGTGATCGGCCTGGGCGGCGTGGGTTCGTGGGCGGCCGAGGCCCTGGCCCGCAGCAGCATCGGCGCGCTGACGCTGATCGACGCCGACGAGGTGTGCGTGTCGAACACCAACCGGCAGTTGCACGCACTGGACGGCCAGTACGGCCGCACCAAGGCGGCGGTGATGGCCGAGCGTGTCCGCGCCATCCGACCCGCGATCGAAGCGGAGCCGGTCGAACGGTTCCTGACACCTTCGACGCTGGACGAATTGCTGGGGCACGGCTTCGATCTGGTCTTGGATGCCTGCGATGCGTTCCGGGTCAAGGTGGAAACGACCGCGTGGTGCCGGCGCCGCAGGCAGCCGTTGATCGTGTGCGGCTCGGCGGGCGGGCGCACCGATCCCACCCAGATACGGGTGCGCGATCTCTCGCGTACCGAGCACGATGCGCTGCTGGGTCTGATGCGGCGCAAGCTGCGCCAGGAGTTCGGCTTTCCCCGCAATCCGGACCGTTACTTCGGCGTGCCGGCGGTGTATTCGCTGCAGAATGTCCGTTATCCGCAACCGGACGGCAGCGTGTGCGGTACCCGGCCGGAAGGCGGCGACCGCATGAAGCTGGATTGCGGCGGCGGGCTGGGCGCGGCGATGCACGTCACCGCTGCATTCGGCATGGCGGCGGTCGGGCGGGCCATCCAGATGCTGCTGCAAGTGCGCGAATGATCGAAGCGCCGATCACGGTGCTCAGCCGCGTCCCAGAAACAGTCTCCGCGCATTGGCGGCAGTCGCATCGGCGATGACTTCGGGCGGACTGCCGCGCAAGCCGGCGACGCAGGCCAGCACCTCGACGAGATGGGCAGGTTCGTTGCGTTGCCCGCGGTGTGCAGCGTCCGGCTGGTCCGGCGCATCGGTTTCCAGCAGCAGGGATTCGATCGGCAGCTCCGCCACCAGCTTGCGCAACCTCTGCGCCCGTTCGTGGGTCACGGGGCCGCCGATGCCGACGGAAAAGCCCAGTCTCCGCAACTCGCGAGCCTGTTCGGCGCTGCCGGAAAAGCTGTGCACCACGCCTCGCAGGGGCTTGCCGAAGCGGCGCAATTCGACGATGACCTGTTCGAAGGCGCGGCGGGCGTGCAATACCAGCGGCAGGTCGAACCCGTGTGCGATCTCGAACTGCCCGCGCAGGAAGTGCAGTTGGCGTTCGTGGTCCAGTCCGGGTTCGTGGAAGTCGAGACCGCATTCGCCCACCGCGACGGCGGGGTGCCCGCGCAGCCAGTCCGCCAGCGCGGCGAGATCATGGTCAGCGTGCCCGGCGAGATGACAGGGGTGCAGTCCGTAGGCGGGATAAAGGCCCGGCTGCGCCTCGCACAGCGTGTGCAGCGCGCGCCATCCCGAGGCGGAAACCGCCGGCACGAGCATTTCGGCGACGCCTGCCGACCGCGCACGCGCGATCACGTCGTCGCGGTCGCCGTCGAATTCGGCAGCGTCCAGGTGCGCGTGGCTGTCGAACAACCCATGCACGCGCCGTCCTGACGCGAACGGTCTTGGGTGACCGGTATCTTTCCCTGACGCCACGGGGGGCTTAACCTTGTTCGGTCGGACGAGCGCGGATTTCTGGCGCGTTCATATTCAGGTTGCTTGAATCGGCTTACCAAGATGGCCTTCAGGGCCGGGAGAGTGCCATGAACAACAAACCAGTACTGGCGGGCGTCGCGATTGCCGCCATCGGCATTATTGTCGCGATCGCCATCGCCGCGAAATACGGTTTCGCGAACATGAACAACCGTCCGCAGCAGCCGGCGGACCTGACCTCGCAGCCGGCGGGTGCGGACACGGCGGCCACCCAGCCCGCGCAGGAACAGTTCGCGCAGGTGGTGGCGGTGCAGCCGATCACGCAGAACTCGACGACCAGCAAACCGCGCCAGGTGTGCAGTCAGGAGCAGGTCGCCGTGCCCGAACCTTACAAGGACCAGCACCAGATCGGCGGTGCGGTGGTGGGTGGCCTGGTCGGCGGCCTGCTGGGACACCAGGTCGGCAGCGGCAAGGGCAAGACCCTGGCCACGCTGGGCGGCGCGGCGGCCGGGGCGTTCGCGGGCCATGAGATCCAGAAGAAACACCAGGAAGACAACGCCACCCGGATGGAAACCCGCAATGTCTGCCGCACCGTGACCGACAAGACCACGAACACCAAAACGGTCGGCTACGACGTGACCTACACGCTGAACGGCCAGGTGGGCCACGTCCGGATGGATCACAACCCCGGCGTGGGCACGGGCCTGCCGGTGCACAACGGGATGGTCGTGGGAAGCAACGATCAGGGCAGCAGCGGCAGCTATTACCACTGACGGCGTCGAGACGTTCAACGGCAAGGAGCAGCAGCCATGACGAAACGAATATTCAGCCGATGCGGGTGCATCGTGCGATCCGTCCCGGTGCTGGTGGTGATCGGGCTTGCTGCATTGGTCCTGGCGGGTTGCGAGACCTACCCGAACCGTCCCGGCGGTTATTACGGCGGCCAGCCTGCCGGTTATTACGGCGGCGGGCAGTGCTACCAGGGTTGCGGCTACGTGCGTGACATCCGCGAAGTCCAGCTTGGCAACGACAGCAACGCCGCGGTCGGCACCGTGATCGGAGCCGTGGTCGGCGGCCTGCTGGGCAACCAGATCGGCAAGGGCAGGGGCCGGACCGCGGCCACGGTAGCCGGCGCGGTGGGCGGCGGGTTCGCGGGGCATGCAATCGGCGAACGCACGGGCAACGGCAACTACGGCTGGCAGATCGTGGTGCAGCTCAACGACGGCCGCTACGCCACCGTCACCCAGCGCAATCCGCCGCAGGTGCAGGTCGGTGACTACGCGGTGATCCGGGGCGATCAGGTGTATCGCTATTGACGGCGCATGACAGCCGCAACAGGAAAAAGCCCTCCATCCGGAGGGCTTTTTCCTGTTCATGATCCGGGCGAGGCGGTCAATCCACCGCGTAGAACTCGTGGTCACCGATGGTCGCAATGGGGTCCTTGGCCCAGGCCGCCGTCGAGCCCAGCCGGATGAAATGGTCGGCGTGCGGCACCACCAGCTTGCGCTCGGCGGGCGGGCGGTTCCAGATCTCGATGGCCCTGCCCGCGATCTCCCATGCGCGGTTCCAGGCGAGCTGGTTGTCGAACCGGAAATTCTTCGGCGTGGTGGTCAGCGCGAACTGGCGCGGGGCGGTCACCACGTCACAGATGGTCTTGCCGTAGCGCCCCATGTCTAGGCGGTCCAGCGCGACCTCGGCCACGGCCAGCTGGCCCCGCGCGGGTTCGCTGCGCGCCTCCAGGTACACCGTCGCGGCGAGGCAAGTCTGATCGGCGACCGGCTGCGGCAGCAGCGAGATCATGCCCAGCAACAGGCCCAGGGTCATCGGGTCGGTTCTCCTTTTTCACAGCGCCACGCACCGGCGGCAGGCCGGGCCTGGCTGGAAACACGGCGGGGCATCGATGCCCGAACCGCACTCGATTGGTGTTGGCTGGGTACCGGAAACGGATGCCGGCAAAGGGGCCGGGGTTCGACCGGTACCGTGGTGCGCCAACTCAAGCCACACTCAAACGGTGGTGTTGCATCGCGCGCGGCGCGGATCCTCCGGACCGTGCACGAACCGGGCTGGAATGAGACCCGGGTCAAAATCCGGGCGAAGCCTAGGGGGTGGGGAGGGCCGGTGCAAGTGCCGGAACCCCGCTGGAGCCTGTCAGGGCATCGCGCATTCGGGTTCCGTCAAGGTTCGAATCTCTGTATGACTTCAATTTTATTACTCAACTCATTGTTATATGGAAATTTGTCATCAACGACAACCAAGGCCTCGAAACCCATGGGCCCTTCCGTGGCGGCGAGTACCTGGGCCGAAACCGGGCCGTCGCCTTGCATCGTGTCTCCGGCCCTGAGGGGTTCGGCCGAGCGGATCAGGACCAGACGGCGCTTGTGACCGCCCTTGTAGTGCAGGCGGGCGGCGATCTCCTGCCCGGGGTAACAGCCCTTGTCGAACGCCACCGCACCCAGATGCTCGAGGCCCAGTGCCGGGGGCAGGAACGAGGCGGCACCGGCCGACAGGGTCGGCCAGCCGGCGCGGATTTCGGCCAGCCGCCAAGCGTGCACGGCCGGAGAGTCATCGGCGGGTGACGGCGCTGGTCCGCTCTCGAGCTCGAGGCTGCGATCGCCGTACCCCACTGCGATCCGGCCGCGCTCCTGTTCGACACCGCCCATCGGACGCGCAGGCCCCGCCCGGCCGGAAAACGTCGCAATGCCCAGTGTCACCCTGGCGCGCAGCACGTAGCGCTGCAACCCGGCACGGATCGTTTCGGCATCGCCGCCACGCAGCACGGCCAGCAGACGTCCGTCCCCGGCATCGGCCAGGTGCATCAATGCCCGGACCCGGCCCTGCGGATCGAGCCAGGCATTCCATTGCCAGTGGCCCGGCGACAGCCTGTCCACGTCTGCGGAGAACTGCGCCTGCGAGAACGCGCGCGCATCGCCGCCGTCGATCGTGATGCACGACACCGCGCCGATCACGGGATGGTTGTCCGAAGCCGATTGCCGATCGTGGTTCATCGGACTAACGTTAGCATCCGTTCGCGTGGCGGCGCATCATGCCGCACGCCATGGCAATCCCGCATCGACATGTCCGAAAGCAGCGTTCCGCAATCCGATCCATCGCCCATCGCCCATCGCCCGGCCGCCGGCTCCTGCGGAGAAGAGGCGCGACGGTTCCATGCCGGAGAAGGAGCGTCCGCATCCCGATCCCACACGCTACGGTGACTGGGAAAAGAACGGACGCTGCATCGATTTCTGAGCGTCGCGCCCGGGCGCGTCCGTGCCGGAATTCGCGCGCCGCACATGCCGCTTGCGGGATGCCCGCGGCGAGCGGGCTTCGCGCCCACGCGGCGTTTCATGCGACAATGGAGAGCGAACGCGGCGATGCAGGCCGCGCGGGGAAAGCATTTCACGTTCTGCGACCAGGAACACGAACCATGGCCCACGCCCGACCCTTGTCTCCGCACCTCGGCATCTACCGCTGGCGCGTCAACATGTGGCAATCGACGCTGCACCGGGTGACCGGGCTGTTTCTTTGCCTCGGCGCGCTGCTGGTGACCTGGGGGCTGATCGCGGCGGCGAGCGGCGAGGCTGCGTGGAACGTGTTCGCGGGATTCTGCGGAAGCTGGATCGGCATCCTGCTGCTGATCCTGTGGACCTGGTCGCTGTGGTTCCATCTCTGCAACGGCATCCAGCATCTGTTCCGGGATGCGGGCAGGGGTTTCGACGCGGCGCAGCGCGACCACGCGCGGCCGCCCGATTATTTCGCCACCGGCTGGATCGTGATCGCGGCCAGCGTCGTGCTCACGATACTGGTTTGGGTCGTCCTGATCGTGCGCGCCAGCGGAGCTGCGGCATGAGCGCCTATCCCGGTCAGCAAGGGCTGCGTGCGCCGCTCAAGAACGTGCGCGGGCTGGGGTCCGCGAAATCCGGCGTCCGTCACTGGTGGCTGCAACGCGTGACCGCGGTGGCGCTGATTCCGCTGACGATCTGGTTCCTGTGGCTGCTGGCGGAACTGGTCCACGCCGATTTCCCGGCGGTGCTGGCCGCCATCGCGCAGCCTGTCCACGCGTTCTTCCTGATCGTGCTGGCGGTCTGCCTGTTCTGGCACGGAGCGCTGGGCCTGCAGGTGATCATCGAGGATTACGTGCACACGCGCTGGCTGGAAATCACCCTGCAGATCGCGCTGCGCTTCGGCGCATGGCTGGGCGCACTGGCCTGCGTGCTGGCGGTGCTGGCGGTGTGGCTGACCAGCACGGCGTATCACTAGGGAAAGTCCGCCCGTGCCGCCGATGCACGCTTCGTCCTCATCCATCCAGGCTTCCACGGCTTTCGCCGGGGCATTGCGCGGCGACGCCATGGCCGGCCCTTGACCCGGGCGGACCGGAGAAGCGAGACATCCGAAGGATCCTGCATGCCAGCCGACAGTTACAAGGTTCAAACGCATCGCTACGACGTGGTGGTGGTCGGCGCCGGCGGCGCGGGTCTGCGCGCCACGATGGGATTGGCCGCCAGGGGGCTCTCCGCCGCCTGCATCACCAAGGTGTTCCCGACCCGCTCGCACACCGTCGCGGCGCAGGGCGGCGTGTCCGCCGCGCTCGGCAACATGGGCGAGGACGACTGGCGCTGGCACATGTACGACACCGTCAAGGGCTCGGACTGGCTGGGCGACCAGGACGCGATCGAATACATGTGCCGCGAGGCGATTCCGGCGATCATCGAACTGGAACACTTCGGCGTGCCG